>CAISYQ010000150.1 GCA_903889735.1 uncultured Methylibium sp. | reverse complement strand
GGCGAGTGGGGCGCCGAAAGGTGCGGCGAGAGGCGCGGCGCGAGACGGCAACGCCCCCCGCGCCACGCCCCCGTGCCACGAGAGAGCAGCCGGGGGATGCGCCCTGGTCGGTCCACGCCCCGCGCTCAGGTGATCAGCAGCGCCCGGAAATCGTTGACGTTGGTGTAGGTCGGCCCGGTGCTGACCAGGTCGCCGACGCCGGCGAAGAAGGCGTAGGCGTCGTTGGCGTCGAGCCGCTCCTGGGCCTTGAGGCCGGCCGCGGCGGCGCGGGCCAGCGAATCGGGGGTGACCAGGGCGCCGGCGTTGTCTTCCACGCCGTCGATGCCGTCGGTGTCGGCCGCCAGCACATGCACGCCCGGCTCGCCCTGCAACGCGATGGCGGCGCCGAGCAGGAACTCGGTGGCGCGCCCGCCACGCCCGCCCTTGGACTTGACGGTGACCGTGGTCTCGCCGCCCGAGAGGATGACGCAGGGCCGGGCGAAGGGCTGGCCGCGGCGGCGCACCTGCCGCGCCAGCGCCGCGTGCACACCGCCGACCACGCGCGACTCGCCCTCGATCTCATCGCTGAGGATGTGGGCCTCGACCCCGGCGGCGCGGGCGGCCGCGGCGGCCGCCTCCAGCGCCTGCTGGGGCGTGGCGGTCATGCGGACCTCATGGCCGGCGAAGCAGGCGTCACCGGGCTTGGGCGTCTCGAGCGCACCGGCCTCGAGCGCCGCGCGGACGCCCTCCGGCAGCTCAATGCCGTAGCGCGCCAGGATGGCCAGCGCGTCGGCGCAGCTGCTGCGGTCGGGCACGGTGGGGCCGCTGGCGATGACATCCGGGTCGTCGCCGGGGACGTCGGAGATCAGCAGCGTGAACACCCGCGCCGGGGCGCAGCGTGCCGCCAGCCGTCCGCCCTTGATGGCCGAGAGGTGCTTGCGCACGCAGTTCATCTCGCCGATGGCGGCACCGCTGCGCAGCAGCGCCCGGTTGACGGCCTGCTTGTCCTCCAGCGTGACACCCTCGGCCGGCAGCGTGAGCAGGGCCGAGCCGCCACCCGAGATGAGGCAGAGCACCAGGTCATCGGCCGTGAGCCCCTGGGCCAGGTCGAAGATGCGCTGGGCGGCGCGCAGCCCGGCCGCGTCGGGCACCGGGTGGGCGGCCTCGACCACCTCGATGCGGCCGGGGCGAGCCCGGTAGGCCGGCGGCACATGGCCGTAGCGGGTGACCACCAGCCCGGACAGCGGGGCGTCCTGGGGCCACAGCGCATCGACCGCCTCGGCCATGGCGCCGCCGGCCTTGCCCGCGCCCAGCACCACGGTGCGCCCGCGGGGCGGCGGCGGCAGGAAGGCCGCCATGTTGTGGGCCGGCAGCGCACGCTGCACAGCCACGTCGAACAAGGCGCGCAGGAAGGCGCGCGGGTCTTGGCGGGGGTCGGGCAGGCGGGTGCTCATCCGCCACATTATCTGGATCGCAGCCGGGGGCAATCGCACGGGCGTGCACAGCTGCTGCGCGCCGTCATCCTGGGAAAGTGAGGCTGATACGGGGGCGCCGGCGCGAGCCGGCGCTCCGCAGAAAACAGAAAACGCGCGAACCGCCAGCCCTTGGCTTGACCCCGGCGTGGGCGGGACGCCGCCCGGACCCGGAGGCTCAATCGCCGCTGGGCGCCTCGGGCCGCGCGTCGCGGCGCATCAGCTGCGCCACCGCCTGGGCCGGACTCAGTCGACCGTGGAGCACCGCGACCACCGCCTCGGTCAGCGGCATCTCCACGCCCAGGGCCTGGGCGCGGGCCAGGGCCGTCGGTGCGCTGTAGACGCCTTCGGCCACATGACCAAGCTCCTGGAGCACCTCGGCCAGCCGGTGGCCGCGGGCGAGCTGCAGGCCGACCTGGCGGTTGCGTGAGAGGCCGCCGGTGGCCGTCAACACCAGGTCGCCCAGACCAGAGAGGCCCATGAAGGTGTCGGCCCGCGCGCCCAGCGCCAGGCCCAGACGGGTGATCTCGGCCAGCCCCCGCGTGACCAGCGCGGCGCGGGCGTTGAGCCCCAGGCCGGTGTCGGGACCGCCCGCGGCCGAGGGCATGCCGTCGGCGATGCCGGTCGCGATCGCGATCACGTTCTTGACCGCGCCGCCCACCTCAACGCCGATTGGATCGCCCGAGGTGTAGATGCGCAGCGCGTCACTGTGGAAGGCGGCCGCGGCCTGCTGACGCAAGCTGGGATCGGCGCTGGCGGCGACCAGCGCGGTCGGCTGGCCGCGGGCGACCTCGATCGCGAAGCTGGGCCCCGACAGCACGCCGACCCGGGCGCCGGGCGCCACCTCGCGGGCGATCTCGTGGCCGAGCGCGCCGCTGCCCGCCTCGAACCCCTTGCTCAGCCAGACGATGCCGGCGCTGGAAGAGGCGCAGCGCGCCAGCATCTCGCGCAGGCCGGCGGTCGGGGTGGCGATGACGAGGAGGCCTTCGCTGCCGGCGTGGGCCAGGGCAGCGTCGAAATCAGGCGATAGGCGCAGCGCGCCCGGGAGCGCGAAGCCCGGCAGGTAGCGCTCGTTGCAGCGCTCGGTGCCCAGACGGGCCGCCTGCGCCGCATCGCGCGCCCACAGGCAGGTGTCGTGCCGGGCGGCGGCGCGGGCGGCCAGCGCCGTGCCCCAGGCGCCGGCGCCAAGGACCGTGATCTTCATCCCGGTCCGGAGGGGCTCAGGAGGCGAGGGCGGCGCCGTTGCCTTCGGGCGCTGCGCCTTCCTGCGCCTGCCGCGCCTGCATCTGGGCCTCGTACATGGCCTGGAAGTTGACCTCGGTCAGGTGCACCGGCGGGAAGCCCGCACGGGTGATGACATCGGCCACGGTGGCGCGCAGGTAGGGGTAGACGATGCCCGGGCAGGCAATGCCGATGACCGGCGAGAGCTGGTCCTGGGGCAGGTTGCGGATCTCGAAGATCGCCGCCTGCTTGGCCTCGACCAGGAACAGGGTCTTGTCGCCGATCCGGGTCGTGACGGTGGCGGTCACGGCCACCTCGTAGATGCCCTCACCCACCGGCTCGGCCGAGACCGCGAGGTTGATGTCAACCTGGGGCTGGGCCTGCTCGAGCAGGATGGCAGGCGAATTCGGCTGCTCCAGCGACAGGTCCTTGAGGTAGACGCGCTGGATCTGGAAGATGGGGGTGAGGTCTTGCTCGGCCATGGTGGACATCCGTCGAAGAGGAAAAAGGGCGGTGCGGGAGGCCGATGCGGCGACCCTCGAAAAAAGCAGGGGCCCGCGATGCGGGCCCCGTTGGGCGCTGAGATTATGTCGCAGCAGGCCTCAGCCCGGACCGCCTCCCGGGGCGGTCTGGGGCTGGGCTTCAGGCCGGCTGGTCCTGCAGCAACGGCAACAGCCCGCCGCGCTGGTCGAGGGCGATCAGGTCGTCGCAGCCGCCCACATGGGTGTCGCCGATGAAGATCTGCGGCACGGTGCGACGTCCGGTGAGCTGCACCATGGCGTCGCGCTGGACCGGGTCGAGATCGATGCGGACCTCCTCGATCACGGCGGCCCCACGCTGCTTGAGCAGCATCTTGGCCCGCTGGCAGAAAGGGCAGACCTGGGTGGTGAACATCTTGACGGCAGCCATGGGCGGATCCAAGCAAAGTGGCCAATGCGGCGATAGGCAAGTGTCACCTGTTTGTCACGACCTTGCCGACGATCGGGGCGCGTTCAGGGCGCAATCGGCACCCGCGAGGGCCCGTGGGCGCCTGGACAGCCCGTTGCCGATCAGGCGCACTCTGGCTCGCTCAGGCGGCCTTGTCCACCGGCAGCTGCGCCTCGCGCCAGGCGGCCAGGCCGCCGACCACCGAGCTGGCCTTCTCGTAGCCGCGCTTCTTGAGCAGGCCCACGGCCCGGCCGGCCCGGGCGCCACTCGGGCAGATCAGCAAGACCGGCAGGGTCTTGTTGGACGGCAGGTCCTTGGAGGCTTCCAGCTGGCCGAAGGGGATGTTGCGCGCCGGGCTCGCGTGGCCGGCGGCATATTCCGCTGGCTCGCCGACATCGATCAGCACCGCTTTCTCGCGGTTGATGAGCATCACCGCCTCGGCCGCCGAGACGCGGCCGGCACCCCCGGAACGCGAGATGGAGGGCCAGAGCAGCAGGGCGCCGGAGACGATGGCGGTCAGGAGGATGTACCAATGTTCGAGGAGAAAGCTCACGGCGGTGGCCCGCGGCGGAGCGCGGAAAAGGAGAGGCAGGGCCTCGATTCTAAAATCCTGCTCCCGGCGCGCTGGATGCAATCCCCTGCAACGCGCTCCAGGGCCCGCATTCCCGACCCCCTCCCCGCCACCTCTGAGCGCCTTCGGCCCCAAGACCATGTACCAACTCGTGCTGCTGCGCCACGGTGAATCGACCTGGAACCTCGAGAACCGCTTCACCGGCTGGGCCGACGTGGACATGACGCCCAAGGGCGTGGCGCAGGCGCAGCAGGCCGGGCGCTCGCTCAAGGCCGCGGGCATGGCTTTCGACCGCGTCTACACCTCGGTCCTCAAGCGTGCCATCTGGACCAGCTGGCACTGTCTGGACCAGCTGGACCGCACCTGGCTGCCCATCGTGAGCGACTGGCGCCTGAATGAGCGCCACTACGGCGCGCTGCAGGGGCTGAACAAGGCCGAGACGGCGCAGAAGTTCGGTGAGGAGCAGGTGATGACCTGGCGCCGCAGCTACGACGTGGCACCGCCCGCGATGGAGGCCTCCGATCCGCGCTGTGAGCGCAGCGACCCGCGCTACGCCTCGCTGGCGCCCGCCTCGGTGCCGCTGGGCGAGTGCCTGAAGGACACCGTGGCGCGGGTGATGCCGCTCTGGAACGAGACGCTGGCCCCGGCCATCCGGCGCGGTGAGCGGCTGCTGCTGGCCGCCCATGGCAACAGCCTGCGCGCGCTGGTGATGCACCTCGACCGCCTCAGCGGCGAGCAGATCGTGCAGGTCAACATCCCGAACGCGGTGCCGCTGGTCTACGAGCTCGATGCGCAGCTGCAGCCCATCCGCAACTATTACCTCCAGGAAGACGGCCAGCCGACCGGCTGAGGCGTCCCTCAGAGGCTGCCGGGACCGGCAGCCGCCGCTCAGCCAGGCGGGGTCTCGGCCAGCGCGCCGGCGATCTCGTCGCGCAAATGGGCGGCCAGCGCCCGCCGGTCGGCGTGGGCGCTGCCCTGGGGCAGCAGGAACTGCACGCGCACCCGCAGCCCCTGGGCGCAGGCCACCCACCACAGGCTCTGCAGCAGGGTCGTGTCGCCGACATAGGCCACCGCCGGACTGACGGCGTGCAGCGCGTCGCTGAAGCGCAGGGCCACCGGCTGGACGGGGGTGTCGGTGGCGATCGCCGCCTGCAGCAGGTTGGCGTGGAAGGGCAGCAGCGCATGGCCCTCGCCGGTGGTGCCCTCGGGGAAGACGGCGACGGTATCGCCCGCGGTGAGCGCCTCGCCCATGTGGTGGACGACGCGCAGCGCGTCGCGCCGCCGCTCGCGCTCCAGGTAGAGCGTGCCGGCCGCATCGACCAGGCGGCTGAGCACCGGCCAGTGCTTCACGTCGGCCTTGGAGACGAAGCGCGCCTGAGGGCACAGCGCGTGGATGGCGACGATGTCCAGCCAGGAGATGTGGTTGATTACCAGCAGCACGCCGCCCGGCCGCGGTGTGCCCGCGCCCTCCAGCGTCACGCCCGCCACCCGCAGCATCTTGGCGGCCCACCACTGCACCCGCCGCAGCCGCGCCGGCCGCTCGAGCGAGTCCAGCGACAGCAGGGTGATCGCCACCCCATGCAGGATGTGCAGGGCGACACGAAAGAGGCGCCAAGCGCCGCGCAGGCGCAGCATCATCGTTGACCCGCGCGCAGGCGACGCCTCATGCCCGGAGGGAGCCGTGGCGCCACACTGGCGCACGGGTCACAGAGGGCACCCCGAACCCGGCCACCCACAGCACGCACCCGCAACACCCAGCCGGCCGGGCACCGCGCCTCAAAGCGCCTCATGCGCCACCTGCCCCGCCACCAGGGTGAGCCGCACCCGACCCGGGAGCTCGAAGCCGCTGGTCTCGAAGGCGAAGGGCGTGTGCTTGCCCT
>CAISYQ010000149.1 GCA_903889735.1 uncultured Methylibium sp. | reverse complement strand
TGCGATCGGCCTGATGCGTGGCGTGTCCGACTTCCTTCGCACCGAGGGCAAGCAGTACCCGCTGCGTGATGCCGCCCGCGGCCTGCGCGTGGCCACCGTGGTGGGCGGCATGCCGTTTGCCAAGCAGATCTTCGACCTGCGCGGCGCACAGATCGTGATCGCCACCCCGGGCCGCCTGCTCGACCTGCATGCCCGCAACCAGATCCGCCTTGACATGACGCAGGTGCTGGTCGTCGACGAGGCCGACCGCATGCTCGACCTCGGCTTTGCCGAGGACCTGGCGGCCATCCAGGATGCCACCGCCCAGCGCGAGCAGACCATGATGTTCTCGGCCACCTTCGCGCCGCGCATCATGGCCCTGGCCGCCAAGCTGATGCGCGACCCGGGTCGCCTCGAGCTGGGCAGCGCCCACGACGTGCACGCCGACATCACCCAGACTCTGCATTGGGCTGACAACATGGGCCACAAGCAGGCCCTGCTCGAGCACTGGCTGCGCGATGTCGAGGTCGACCAGGCGCTGGTGTTTGCCAGCACCCAGATCGACACCGAGGCCATTGCCGAGGCGCTCCAGCGGCTGGGCCATTCCGCGGTCGCGCTGCACGGCGCCATGCCGCAGGCGGTGCGCAACCGCCGCCTCCAGAACGTCCGCGACGGTCATGTGCGCGTGCTGGTCGCCACCGACGTGGCCGCCCGCGGGCTGGACGTGCCGAGCATCAGCCATGTCATCAATTTCGGTCTACCGATGAAGGCCGAGGACTATGTCCACCGCATCGGCCGCACCGGCCGCGCGGGCCGCAGCGGCATGGCGATCACCATCGCCGAGCACCGTGACCGCGGCAAGATCCGCGCGATCGAGGCCTACACCCGTCAGCCGATCACGGCCAGCGAGATCGTTGGCCTGGAGCCCACGCCCCAAAAGGCCCGTCCGGCCAAGCCGATGCCGGGTCAGCGTCACGGCCAGGGCCGAGGCGGCTTTGGCGGCGCCCCCCGCCGGGACGGCGCCGGTCCGCGCTTCGGCGGGCGCTGATCGCACGTCGCAGCGGCGGGGTCTGACCCCCGCCGAGCGCACCGAAAGGGCTGCCATGGGCAGCCCTTTTTCATAGGGATTCAGCGGGCGTTCCGGCGCACCGGCGGCGCCTCCGCTCGTTGCCACTCACCAGCGCTTGCGGGCTGCCTCGTCCATCAGCTCGCCGTAGATCCGCCACCGGCTGGCGCTGATCTCGCCGCGCTGCACCGCGGCGATCACCGCGCAGCCGGGCTCGATGCGGTGGGTGCAGTTGTAGAAGCGGCAGTCGCCGGCATGGGCGAGCAAATCGGGCATGTAGGCGGGCAGTTGGGTCGCCTCGATCTGCTGCAGGCCGAATTCCTGGAAACCCGGCGAGTCGATCAATGCGGTGCCGCGGCCGTCCGGCCCGCGCTCCACCCAGTACCACTGGCTGTGTGTGGTGGTGTGGCGGCCCGAGTTCAGCGCCTGCGAGATCTCGCCGACCTGCGCCTTCGCGTCGGGCACCAGCGCATTGATCAGCGTGCTCTTGCCCGCGCCTGAGGGGCCCAGCACCAGCGTCGAGCGCCCGGCCAGCCGTGGCATGAGCTGCGCCCGCGCGGCTTCGGGCGAGGGCTTGAGCGACAGCTCCATCACCTCGCAGCCCATCGCCCGGTAGGGTGCCAGGCGCTCGCGCTGCGCGTTGGCGCCGGGAAGGTCGGTCTTGTTGAGAACGATGGTCGCGTCGATGCCGGCCGAGCTGGCGGCGATCAACGCCCGGGTGAGCTGCGACTCGCTGAACACCGGGTCGACCGAGAACCACAGCAGCAGCCCGTCGAGGTTGGCCGCGAAGGACTTGGTCTTCCAGTCGTCTTGTCGGAACAGCAGGTTGCGGCGCGGCTCCACGCCCTCGATCACGCCTTCGCCCGAGCCGATGCCGGTGGACTGCCAGCGCACCCGGTCGCCCACCACCACCGCGCTCTTCTTGCCGCGCGGGTGGCAGGTCAGGCGGTGGCCCTCGGGGGTTTCGACGGTGCAGTGACGGCCATGGCCGGCCACCACCAGGCCGATGTCGAGCTCGGCCTTCGCGGTCAAGCGCGCCGCCTCATGCGGCGGCGCCGAGCGGGCTGCCACCGCCGGCCGGCATGCCCATGGCCGCCAGGCGCTGCAGCGCGGGTGGGTGTGAGTAGTAGAAACGCACGTAGAGCGGGTCGGGCGTCAGCGTCGAGGCGTTGTCTTCGTAGAGCTTGAGCAGCGCAGCCCCCAGATCGCCCGCGCCGGTGCGGGCGCAGGCATAGGCGTCGGCCTCGTACTCGTGGCGGCGCGAGACCGCGGCGAACAGCGGTGTGACGAAGAAGCCGAACACCGGTCCGGCCAGCATCAACAGCAAGAGCGCCAGGGCGTCGTTTGGCGCATCAAGGTGGGGCATGACCCCCAGCCCGGTGTAGAAGGCCATCTGCTGCATCAACCAGCCCAGCAGCGCGAAGGCCGCCAGGCTCAGCGCGAACATCGTCAGCATGCGCTTGGGCACATGGCGGTGGCTGAAATGGCCCAGCTCATGGGCCAACACCGCCTCCACCTCGGTGGGCGCGAGCTTGGCGAGCAGGGTGTCGAAGAACACCACCCGCTTGGCGCGGCCCAAGCCGGTGAAGTAGGCGTTGGCATGGGCCGAGCGGCGGCTGCCGTCCATCACGAAGAAGCCCCGCGCCGAGAAGCCGCAGCGCGCCATCAGCGATTCCACCCGGGCCTTCAGTGCGCCGTCCTCGAGCGGCCGGAACTGGTTGAAGAGGGGGGCGATCACGGTCGGGTAAAGCACCAGCACCGCGAGGTTGAAGCCCGCCCAGGCGCCGAAGGCCCACAGCCACCAGCCAGGACCCGCCGTTTGCATCAACCACAGCACCAGCGCAGCCAGCGGCAGGCCCAGCATCGCTGCCACCAGGGCGCCCTTGGCCTGGTCGGCCAGCCACAGCCCCGGGGTGCTGCGGTTGAAGCCATGGCGCTGCTCGAGCCGGAAGGTGCTCCAGGCGTCCCAGGGCAGGTCGATCAGCGCCGCGATCAGGCCAAAGGCCGCCAGCAGCGCGAGCTGGGTGCCGAGCTCGCCCAGCCGTGGGCCGGCATGGGCGGTGACCCAGCCGTTCAGTGCATCCAGCCCGCCAAGCAGCGTCCAGCCCAGCAGCACGGCCGCGCCCCAGGCCATGGCGAGGATGCCCAGGCGCAGTTTGGCGATCGTGTAGTCGGCCGCCCGCTGGTGGGCCTGCAGCGTCACCGCGCCCGCGAAGGCTGCCGGCACCTCGCTGCGGTGTGCGGCCACATGCCGGATCTGGCGCGACGCCAGCCACAGTCGCAGCAACAGCGAGGCCACCAGCGCGGCGGCGAAGAGGGCGGTCACGAGGGAAGAATGCACGGCAAGAGTGTAAGTGTTGACCGACAATCGATGTTCTTCGGAGCAGCCCATGAGCGACCCCACGCCCGCCGTCCCCACCCCCTCGGTCAGCCCAGCCGCCAACCCAACGGCGGACCCGACCGCCGGCCCAGTCACTGGTGAAGCCGCCACCTTGTCTCGCAGCGAGCACAACCTGGTCTGGCTCGACCTCGAGATGACGGGCTTGTCACCCTTCACCGACCGCATCATCGAGATCGCCGTGGTCGTGACCGACCCCCTGCTCGAGGTGCGGATCGAGGGGCCCGTGTTCGCGGTGCACCAGAGCGACGCCGCGCTGAACGCGATGGACGCCTGGAACAAGGGCACGCATGGCAAGAGCGGCCTGATCGACCGCGTCCGCGCCTCCGTCATCGACGAGGCCGAGGCCGAGCGGCAGGTGATGGAGTTCCTCAAGGCCTATGTGCCCGCGGGCAAGTCGCCGATGTGCGGCAATTCCATCTGCCAGGACCGGCGCTTTCTCGCCAAGGACATGCCCAAGCTGGAGGCCTTTTTCCACTACCGCAACCTCGATGTCAGCACCCTGAAGGAGCTGGCGCGGCGCTGGAAACCGGCCCTCCTCGACGGCTTCAAGAAGGCCCAGGCCCACACCGCGATGGCCGATATCCACGAGTCCATCGAGGAGCTGGCCTACTACCGCACGCATTTCCTGGCGCTCTGAGCGCCCGCTCTGAACGCCTCCAGGCGCCGGCGGCAGCCCATCACTTCCCGGTGATCCAGGCAGCCCGCCAGGCCTGAACGGCTGCGGCCAGCCAGTCGGCCTGGGACCCGGCGCTCTCCACCCTCAGCCCCAGCACCTGCGCGGCAGACCGCAGGACCGCCAGCGGCTCTTCGACCGCCAGGGGTGGCGCGCCATGTTGCTTGCTGAGCTTCTCGCCATCGGCCGCGCGCACCAGCGGCGTGTGCAGGTAGCGGGGCGTGGGCAGGCCCAGCGCACGCTGCAGCAGGATCTGGCGCGGCGTGTTGTCCGCGAGGTCCTCGCCGCGGACCACGTCCGTCACACCCTGGGCGGCGTCATCCACCACCACCGCGAGCTGGTAGGCCCAGAGCCCGTCGGCGCGTCGGAGCACGAAATCGCCGACGGCCTGCGCCACGTCCTGCGTCTGCGGTCCCCGCCGCCGGTCCTGCCAGTCGACGCGGGCGGCCTCGCCCTCGGGCAGCCTGAACCGCCAGGCGCGCGTTGGGTGGGCCGGGGTCTCCGGCGCAGGGGTTGTCGGCGCCGCGAGGGTTGGGGCGGCGTCCGCTTGCGTCTCGCTCGCCCGCGGGCGGCCTGGCGCGGGGCGGCAGGTGCCGGGGTAGACGAGTTCGGCATGCCGCCCCGGGGAGGGCCCAAGCGCGGACCGGGCGGCCGCGATCTGTTGCCGGCTGCAACCGCAGGGGTAGGCGAGCCCCCCGGCGATCAGACGGTCCAGGGCCGACCTGTAGACGGCCTCACGGCGGCTCTGCCACACCGGTCGCTCGTCGGGCAGCAGACCCAGGGCGGTGAGCTGGCGCAGGATCTCGCGGTCGGCACCGGGCACGCAGCGCGGTGCATCGACGTCCTCGATGCGCAACAGCCAGCGACCACCCCGTGCGCGCACATCCAGCCAGCTCGCCAGCGCGGCCACCAGGGAGCCGGCGTGCAGCGGGCCGGTGGGCGAGGGCGCAAAACGCCCGGTGCTGGGGCTTGCCAGAGAGGCTTCAGGGTTCACGGGACGATGGTAGCCAGCGGCGGGTGGGACCGCGGGCGACCGGACTGTGGGTGCGTCATCTGGGAAGATACCGCCCGAGCGCCAATTGAGTGCGACCTCAGCGGTCGACCGGCCCACCACCGGCCGTCGAGGCCCCCTTCAACGATCACCGAACCCCCAGGACACCCCATGACCCGCATCCTCATCCTCCCAGGCAGCGCCCGCCAGGGCTCGCTGAACCTCCGGCTCGCCCGGATCGCCGCCGCCTGCCTGCTCGCGGCGGGCGCGCAGCCCCACGTCCTGGACCTGCGTGCGCTCGATCTGCCGGTCTACGACGGCGACCTGGAGACCTCCGGGGGCGTGCCGGCTGGCGCCGCCACGTTGGTCGAGCAGTTCGCCGCCCATGAGGCGGTGATCGTGGTCTCGCCCGAGTACAACGCCTTTCCGTCGCCGCTGCTGATCAACGCCATCGACTGGGCCACGCGGCTGCCCGCGCACAAGGCCGCCATGAACGGCAAGCCCGCGCTGCTGGCCAGCGCCTCGCCGGGTCCCCTGGGCGGCCTGCGCAGCCTGCTGGTGCTGCGCAACTTCCTGTCGATCAATCCCGGGCTGCTGGTGCTGCCGCAGCAGTTCGCGCTGGGCCAGGCGGCCCAGGCCTTCGCGCCCGACGGCTCGTTGGCCGACCCCAAGCAGCAGGCCAGCTTTGAGGCGGCGCTGCAGGCGCTGCTGCAGATGGCGCAGCGGCTTCGGGCCTGAGATGCCATGCCGGTGCGCCCGCCGCCCGCGGACACCCGTGGCGCACCGCAGGCGCTTTCGGGACGCTTGGCGGGCATGGCCATGTGAAAGAGATGGGCCTTCCACCGGGCGCTAGGATCCAGGCATGACGACGGCCCTGGAACTGCTCTCCCTGCTGCCCTGGGCCGACTGGTTTGCGCTGGCCTGGTTCTTCGGCGCCTGGATCGGCTATGCGGTCTTCGCCCGGCGGCGCAGCCGGGTCAAGGCCTCGGTGCTGGCGGCGACCTCCCGCATTCGCCACCAGTGGATGATGCAGGTCACCCACCGTGAGGTGCGCATCGTCGATGGCACCATCGTGCAGAGCCTGGCGAGCAGCCCGAGCTTCTTCGCCTCGACCACCATCCTGATCATCGGCGGCCTGCTCGCCGTGCTGGGCACCTCGGAGAAGGCCACCGGTCTGGTGCAGGAGATCCCCTTTGCCGCGCAGACGCCGGTGCTGGTCTTCGATCTCAAGCTGCTGGTGCTGACGGCGATCTTCGTCTACGCCTTCTTCCGCTTCACCTGGAGCCTGCGCCAGTACACCTTCGGGGCGATGCTGGTCGGCGCGGCCCCCGAGGCGCGCGAGTTCCTGGTCGATCCGACCCTCTCGCGCGAGGCCTTTGCCAGCCGCGCCGGGCGGGTGCTCAGTCTGGCGGCGGAGACCTTCAACGATGGCCTGCGCGCTTACTACCTGGCGTTCGCGGCGCTGGGCTGGTTCGTGTCGGCCCAGGTGTTTGCGCTCGCGACGGTGGGTGTGGTCTACATCCTCTACCAGCGCGAGTTCCACTCGGACGTGCTGGCG
>CAISYQ010000148.1 GCA_903889735.1 uncultured Methylibium sp. | reverse complement strand
GATGTACCTGCCGCCCGAGGAGCGGGTGACGATCTGGTGACGCCACGGGTGTCGCGAACGGTGAGGGCTCATCGGCGAGACCCGGACGCACCCCATGAAGGGCGCTGAGCCCGCAAGCCACTCGCCAGACCTCGATCCCCCCAAGCCATGACGCCCACCGACGCCCCGCTCAACCGCCCTGCCAGCGAACTGCCCACCCGTTGCGAGGTGCTGGTGGTTGGCGCCGGGCCGGCCGGCAGCGCGGCGGCGCGCTCGCTGGCGCAGGCCGGGCTGGACGTGGTGCTGGTCGACCAACAGGCCTTCCCCCGCGACAAGGTCTGCGGCGACGGCCTGATCCCCGACACCCACCGGGCACTGGAACGCCTGGGCGTGCTCGACGAGGTCATGGCGCTGGCGCAGCCGGTCCAGCATGTGCGCTGCATCGGCCCACGCGGCGGCTTCATCGATGTCCCCGGCCGGCTCGCCGTGCTGCCGCGCCGCGAGCTCGACCTGGTGCTGTGTCGCGCCGCCGCCGCGGCTGGGGCGCGAATGCACGCGCCGCTGCGCTTCCTGGCGCCGATCGAGGACGAAGGGGGTCGGGTGGTCGGCGCCCGGCTGCGGGCAGGCGAGGTGGCGTCCGAGATCCGCGCGCGCTGGGTGATCCTCGCCAGCGGCGCGGCACCGCAGGCCACGCTGGCCGCCGGCATGTGCGAGCGCCGCACGCCCAGCGCGATCGCGCTGCGCGGCTATGTGAAGAACGACGCGATGGTGGGCCGCATCACCGAGCTCGAGGTGCTGTGGCACCGCCGCATCAAGCCCGGCTACGGCTGGATCTTTCCCTGCCGCGACGGCGTGTTCAACATCGGCGTGGGGGTCTCGCACAGCCACCGCCGGGGCCGGGGCGGCCGCCATGCGATGACCGATGTCAACCTTCGCGAGGTCTTCACCGCCTTCACCGAGGCCCACCCGGCGGCACGCGCGCTGATGGACGGCGGTCAGTTGCTCGGTGAACTCAAGGGCGCGCCGCTGCGCTGCTCGCTGGCGGGGGCGCGGCTGGCGCGGCCCGGCCTGCTGGTCGCGGGCGAAGCCGCCGGCAGCACCTATGCGCTCACCGGCGAGGGCATCGGCAAGGCGCTGGAGACCGGCCTGCTCGCCGCCGAGGCGGTGGCGGCCGACCTGCGTGATCCCGCCCCGGACACCGAAGCCATCGCAACGCAAGCCACCTGCCACCGCTACGCGGCAGCGATCGAGGCGCTGCGCCCGCGCTTCGACATCTACGAGCGCGCCGACACTGTCAACGCCCACCCCTGGCTGGTCGACCTGCTGGTGTGGAGCGCCAAGCGCAGCCCAAGGCGGCTGCAGCGCATGAGCGGCGTGCTGGAGGAGACCCACACGCCCGGCAACCTGGTGACGCCGCGCAACCTGCTGCGCCTGGTGTTCGGGCGCTGAGCCGCCCGGCCACACCCGCCCGCCGCCAGCCGCGCCGACCCGCCATGTGCCAGCTCCTCGGCATGAACGGCAACACGCCGACCGACATCGTGTTCAGCTTCACCGGCTTCGCCACGCGCGCGGTCGAGCACAAGGACGGCTTCGGCATCGCCTTCTTCGAGGGCCCGGGCGTGCGCTGCTTCGTCGATCACCACAGCGCGGCCGCCTCGCCCGTGGCCGAGATGGTGCGCCGCTACCCCATCCGCAGCCGGCATGTGATCTCGCACATCCGCAAGGCCACCCAGGGCCGGGTGGCGCTGGAGAACACCCACCCCTTCGTGCGCGAGCTCTGGGGCCGCTACTGGGTGTTCGCGCACAACGGCGACCTGAAGGACTTCCGGCCCAAGCTGCACGCCGCCTTCCGCCCCGTGGGCGACACCGACAGCGAGCGCGCCTTCTGCTGGCTGCTGCAGGAGCTGGCCAAGAACCACGCCTCGCTGCCCGACGTGTCGGCGCTGACGGCCACGCTGCGCGAGCTGGCGGCACCCATCGCCGCGCATGGCAGCTTCAACTTCCTGCTCGGCAACGGCGAGGCGCTGTGGGCCCACTGCAGCACCCATCTGCACTGGCTGGTGCGCGAGCATCCCTTTCGAGAAGCTCGCCTGCAGGACGCCGACTTGACGGTGAACTTCGCCGACCACGCCGCGCCCGGCGACCGCGTCGCCCTCGTCGTGACGCAACCGCTGACCGAGGGCGAGGCCTGGCAGGCCTTCGTGCCGGGCGAGTTGCGCGCCTTCCAGGGCGGACAGGCGCTGGCGGTCTGAGGGAAACGGGGCCGCCACCAGCAAGAGATTCGCAAGAAGTCCGACAGAGAGCGCATCCTGGGGACGGCGGGCATGGGGCGCAAGCCCCTCTCCTGGCGCAAGCCGACAATGTCGCAAAGGCTGCCGGCCGCGCCTCCATCTGCGAGGCCGCCCCAGCGTCGCTTCCCTTCCTGCCGAGTCCGTTGCGCCATGCCCACCGACCCCGCCGCACCGCCCGAACCGGCGACCTCACCCATGCCATTGGCGTT
>CAISYQ010000147.1 GCA_903889735.1 uncultured Methylibium sp. | reverse complement strand
GGCCAGCTGCGCACCACCGGGAAGCGGCCGGTGATGGCCAGGCCGTCCTTGTAGTTGATGGTCGAGTAGTCGACATTGACCAGCACATCACCCTCGGGCAGGCTGGCGTCGTCGAGCTCGCGGACATCGGCATCGACGCCGGTGTCGGTTTTTTGCAGGTAGACAGCACGAAACATGGGGGTTCCCATCAAGAGGTTAGGGGCGGATCAAGGATGGGCGGGTCTGGCGCCCGCTGGAGTGGGTGGCGGCGGGAGGTCCGCTTTCCGGTGTCGGTCTCGGTTCATGAAGGGGACGGGCTGAAGTCGCGGGTGGGGGCGCCGGAAGCAGAGGTCCAGCACCCATGCCAGCGACCGGGGCCGGGCCCGGGTGCCTGTGCGGCCTTGCTCAGGGGGGCGTTGTCGTGCA
This sequence comes from uncultured Methylibium sp., assembly GCA_903889735.1. Lineage (GTDB taxonomy): Bacteria > Pseudomonadota > Gammaproteobacteria > Burkholderiales > Burkholderiaceae_C > Methylibium. The sequence continues at coordinate 2,127 of CAISYQ010000147.1, read as the reverse complement.
GCCGTAGAACGTGGAATTGGCGTAGGGGTGGCCTCGGTCGGGCATGGACGAATAGGTGGTGGTCATCACCATGGTGCTGACCAGCCGGTTGAGCGAGATCACCATCAACGCGCCGATCTCGATGTCCTCGTCGCTCGATGCCACAACGTTGTCCGGACTGTCGCTGAGCACCTTGTAGCTCATCTCGGTACCGAACAGTCCGCGCTGCATGCCCGGAATGGTGGGGACCGACTGCGCCACCCGCAACGCCTTGCCGGTGAAGCTCAGGCGCACCAGGTAGGAGCCATGGGCCAGCGGGTCGGTCGGCGACTTGTCGATCCGGGCGCCCAGCCCGGCACTCTGCGCGGTGAGGGTCGTGGACAGGTGCTCCCGGCAGTAGAGCAGGGCGGCATTCAATTGGGGCTCGAGCTGCGGCACGGCGATCCGGATCGCCGCATCGGCGGGTTGGGCCCGGCCGTCGGGCGACAGGCTGCCCAAGGACAGAAACAAGGCCAGAAACCAGACCCGCGACGACACCCGTCCGGTGGACCGGCGCGTGGAGGACGTGAGCTTTGCCAGGGCGGGTTTCATCGCGATTCAGTGTAGCAACGCCGCCACGCCGGCCTATCGCCTGCGGGACACCTCGGCAACAGCTTGAGATGACCTGAACCCGTGCGGCGTGGAGCGATCCAGCGCCCCTGGCCCTGAGACGGCCGCCCCCGCTGCGCCAAGGCACAGCGGGGACGGCTCAGGCGCAGATCAGACCCGCTCGAACACCGTCGCGATGCCCTGACCACCGCCGATGCACATCGTCACCAGGGCGTAGCGGCCCTGGATGCGGTGCAGTTCGTAGAGGGCCTTGGTGGCCAGGAAGGCGCCCGAGCAGCCGATGGGGTGGCCCAGCGCAATCGCGCCGCCGTTCGGGTTGGTCTTGGCCATGTCCAGACCGAGGCCGCGGGACACGGCGATCGCCTGGGCCGCGAAGGCCTCGTTGCTCTCGATCACGTCCATCTGGTCCAGGGTCAGGCCGGCCTTCTTGAGTGCCAGCTTCGTGGCCGGGATCGGGCCTTCGCCCATGATCTCGTGCGGCACGCCCGCCACCGCGTAGGACACCAGCCGGGCCATCGGCTTGTGGCCGGCGGCAGCGGCCACCGCGGCATCGGCCAGCACGAAGAAGGCGGCGCCGTCGTTGATGCCCGAGGCATTGCCCGCGGTCACCGAGCCATCCTTCTTGAAGGCCGGCTTCATCTTGCCCAGCGTCTCCATTGTCGTGCTCGACTTCACGTGCTCGTCGGTGTCGAACACGACATCGCCCTTGCGGGTTTGCTTGACGATGGGGACGATCTGCGACTTGAAGCGGCCCTCGGCGATGGCCGCGGCCGCGCGGCGGTGCGACTCCACCGCCAGCGCGTCCTGCTCCTCGCGGGTGATGCCCCACTTGGAGCAGAGGTTCTCGGCCGTGATGCCCATGTGGCCGACGCCGAAGGGGTCGGTCAGGGTGGCGACCATGGTGTCGATCATCTTGGTGTCGCCCATGCGCGCGCCGGTGCGCATGGCGGTAGACAGATAGCCGCTGCGGCTCATCACCTCCACGCCGCCGCCGATGCCGTAGTCGCAGTCGCCCAGCAGGATGTTCTGCGCCGTCGTCACGATGGCCTGCAGACCCGAGGAGCACAGCCGGTTCACCGCCATCGCCACCGAGTCCATCGGCAAGCCGGCCTGGATCGATGCGACCCGCGCCACATAGGCGAAGCGGCTCTCGGTCGGGATGGTGTTGCCCACGGTCACGTAGTTGATGGCCAGGGGATCGACGCCGGAACGGCTCACCGCTTCCTTCATCACCGTGCCTGCCAATTCGGCCGGCTCGATGTCGGCCAGGCCCCCGCCGAAGGTGCCGATCGCCGACCGGGCTGCGCCCAACACCACCACATCACGCTTGCTCATGCTCTTGTCTCCTGGATGACGAATGCTGGAAAACCCGTATTGGACGCCATCGGACTGGCGTCTGCCTTACGGCGCCGGACTTTGCCATATGCGGCGCTGACCCTGCCTGTTCTTCCTGTCAGCTGCTGCGGTCGTAAGATGAATTGATGCCTCGTCTTCCTTCTGTGGCTCTGCCGGGTCCGGCGATGCGCCGGGCGCGCGCTG
>CAISYQ010000146.1 GCA_903889735.1 uncultured Methylibium sp. | reverse complement strand
TAGACGACCTTGGGCGCCTCGCGGCACATGAACTCGATCGCGTCCTGGTCGCCGAGCCAGTCGGAGCCCTTGACGGTGTCAAAGAAATGGTAATGCCAGTTGTCCTCGGACATGTTGCCCAGCGAGGCGCGCATACCGGAGCCACCGGCGCCGCCGATGACGACGTCGAACTTGCGGGTCGGAAGGGGGGTACTCATGAAATCAAAGCCTCCAAAGCACCTGGATGGACCAGCCCGCACAGCCGATCAGCCACACGATGGTGAACACCTGCAAGCCCAGCCGAATGCCGACCGGCTTGACGTAATCCATCCAGATGTCGCGCACGCCGACCCAAACATGCCAGGCCAGCGAAAGGATGACGACGAAGGTCAGCACCTTCATCCACTGTGCCGAGAAGATCGCGGCCCAGCGGTCGTAACCGAGCGGGCCGCCGAACAACAACTGCGCGAGCAGCACCAGGGTGAAGAGCGCCATCAGCACCGCCGTGACGCGCTGGCTCAACCAGTCGCGCAGGCCATAGTGCGCGCCGACGACGATGCGCCGGGATCCGAAGCTTTGTGACATTTCCGTGGATTTCCTGTGAGGGGGCGGCGGAGCTTAGAAGAGCCCGAACAGCTTGGCGCCAAGCGCCAGCGTGAGCAGCACGCTGGCAGCCAGCGTCACCACCGCCGAGCTGCGGCTGAATTCCTTGGTGACCGCATGGGTCGCGTCCATCCAGAGGTGGCGCAGGCCGGCAATCAGGTGGTGCAGGAAAGCCCAGATCAGGGCCAGCGCCACCAGCTTGATGAATCCACCGGGCAGGAAGCCGACCCCCGCGCCGAAGGCGCTGGTGAAACGCTCGTAGCTGATCTCCGAGCTCAGGCTGTTGTCGAACAGCCAGATCACGAAAGGCAGCAGCAGGAACATCAGGGCGCCGCTGACGCGGTGAAGGATGGACACCACGCCCGCGGCAGGCAAACGGTAGGTCACGATCTGGCTGACGTGGATGTTCCGGAACACCGGACGCGCACCAGTCTTCTTCATGCTGTTTTCTGCCATGTCACAACCTGTTCTTTTCTGATGAAGCGTCAAGAGTTTATTGCATTGCAGCAGAACAGCGGCTGAGGACTGCTCCGCTGCCCGGCTTCAGTTCAATTCGTTGCGGTAGGCGTGCGCGCTGGTTTCGTAGAGGCCCCGCCGCAACTCCACGGGCTTGTCCCCGTAGGTCAATGTGCGCCGCTCGCAGCTCAGCAGTGGGGCACCCTGCACCACCCCGAGCAAAGGCGCATCGGCCGCGCTGGCGGCCACGGCCCTCAGCTTCTCCTCGGCGCGGATCATCTGCACGCCGAAATCCGACTCGAAGAATGCGTAGAGGGCGCCGCGGTGCTCGCTCAGGCGCTCGGCTGTCAAACCCTTGAACAGCCCCCCAGGGAGCCAGAGATCATCCAGCACGACGGGCCGCCCGCCAAAGAGCAGCAGGCGGCGCGCCTGGATGACCGGGTCACCGGTCTTGAGCTCCAGCGCCCGGGCAACCTCGGCCCCCGCCCGCGTGCGCCGGCAATCGAGAAACCGGCGTTCCGCCACCCTCACCTTGCCGCCTTCATCGGGCACAAGGCGCAAGAAGCGGTACTGCACCTGCTGCTCCGAGTGGGTGGCGACGTAGGTGCCCTTGCCTTGCCGCCGCACGAGCAGGTTCTCGGCCGACAGCTCGTCAATCGCCTTGCGGACCGTGCCCTGGCTGACGCGAAAACGCGCCGCCAGCTCCATCTCGCTCGCGATGGCCTCTCCGGGCTTCCACTCGCCCACCTGAAGGCTGCGCGTGATCAGGGCCTTGATCTGCTGGTACAGCGGGCTGAAAGCGGGACCTGCCGCCGCATCGCCAGCGGCAGGGTTGGGGGTCTGGACAGTGGCCATCTCTCGATTCCAACACAGCGACTGGTCTTGGCTCAAGCGTTGTCTGACTGTCGTCTTATATAAGACACAAGACAGGCCGCCAATTGCTTGGCCGCCCCACGACTGCTCCTACACTCCAACCCACGCGACCGGCCCCCGCCCAACCCCGGCGGGGCGCCTGCCTCCACAGATCCCAACTCCCGGAGCCTCGACATGAGCAAGACCCCCCTACGTGTGGCCGTCACCGGCGCCGCTGGCCAGATCGGCTATGCGCTGCTTTTCCGCATTGCCTCAGGCGAGATGCTGGGCAAGGACCAGCCGGTCATCCTGCAGTTGCTGGAAATTCCCGACGAGAAAGCCCAGAAGGCCCTCAAGGGCGTGATGATGGAGCTTGAAGACTGCGCCTTCCCCCTGCTCGCGGGCATGGAAGCCCACAGCGACCCGGTGCACGGCTTCAAGGACACGGACTACGCGCTGCTGGTGGGTGCACGGCCTCGCGGCCCCGGCATGGAGCGCAAGGACCTGCTTGCCGCCAACGCGCAGATCTTCACGGCCCAGGGCAAGGCCCTCAACACCTCGGCCTCGCGCAATGTCCGCGTGCTCGTGGTCGGCAACCCGGCCAACACCAACGCCTACATCGCCATGAAGAGCGCGCCGGACCTGCCGCGCGGCAACTTCACCGCGATGCTGCGGTTGGACCACAACCGCGCCCTGAGCCAGGTGGCGGCCAAGACCGGCAAGGCCGTGAAGGACATCCAGAAGATGGCCGTCTGGGGCAACCACTCGCCCACCATGTACGCCGACTACCGCTTTGCGACCGT
>CAISYQ010000145.1 GCA_903889735.1 uncultured Methylibium sp. | reverse complement strand
TCTGGCTGGACGCGCCGGTGGGCTACCTGGCCTCGCTGAAGGCGCTGCTGGGCGCGGCCTTCGATGGCTACCTGGCCGATCCGGCGGTGGAGCAGGTGCACTTCATCGGCAAGGACATCGTCACCTTCCACACCCTCTTCTGGCCGGCGATGCTGCACTTCAGCGGCCGCAAGACACCGAACCACATCTACGTCCACGGCTTCATCACCGTCAGCGGCGAGAAGATGAGCAAGAGCCGCGGCACCGGCATCTCGCCGCTCAAGTACCTGGAGCTGGGCCTCAATGCGGAGTGGCTGCGCTATTACATCGCCGCCAAGCTCAACGCCCGCGTCGAGGACATCGACTTCAACCCCGAGGACTTCGTCGCCCGGGTCAACAGCGACCTGGTCGGCAAGTACATCAACATCGCCAGCCGGGCCGCCGGCTTCATCACCAAGCGGTTCGCGGGCGCGCTCTCGGCCGACGTCGGGGTGGAGGGCCGAATCCTGCTCGACGGCCTGCGCGCCCACGCGGAGGCGGTGGCCACGCTCTACGAGGAGCGCGAGTTCGGCAAGGCGCTGCGCGAGATCATGCTGTTGGCCGACCGCGTGAACGAGTACGTGGACCGGCACAAGCCCTGGGAGATTGCCAAGCAGGCCGGGCAGGACGCCGTGCTGCATGATGTCTGCACCGTCTGCATCGAGGCCTTCCGCGTGCTCACCGTCTACCTCAAGCCCGTGCTGCCGGCGCTGGCCGCGCAGGTGGAGCGCTTCCTCAACATCGAGCCGCTCGCGTGGCCCGACGCGCAGCGCGCACTCGGCCACCACACCATCGATGCCTACCGCCATCTGATGCAGCGGGCCGAGCTGGCCCAGGTGGAGAAGCTCTTCGACGCGCCGCCCCCGGCCGCGGTGAAACCGGGCGGCGAGGACATCGCGCCCCAGATCGGCATCGAGGATTTCGCCAAGATCGACCTGCGCATCGCGAAGATCCTGGCCGCCGAGGCGGTGGAGGGCAGCGACAAGCTGCTGCGCCTGACGCTCGATGTCGGCGAGGGCCACGACGCACAAGGCCAACCGGTCGTGCGCCAGGTCTTCAGCGGCATCAAGTCGGCCTACCGGCCGGAGCAGCTGGCGGGCAAGTTCACGGTGGTGGTGGCCAATCTCGCGCCCCGCAAGATGAAGTTCGGCCTCTCCGAGGGCATGGTGCTCGCCGCCAGCCACGCCGATGAGAAGGCCCACCCGGGTCTCTACATCCTGGAGCCCTGGCCGGGCGCATCGCCGGGCCTGCGCATCCGGTAGGTGGCCCGCGCCGTGCGTGGGCGCAGCGGATCGAACCGGGTCGCTCGAACCCGCGCCGTCAATCCCAGAACGTGGGCGCCTGCCGCCAGCGCCTGAGAGCGACGCCGCAGTCCTGCAGCACCGCCGTTCGGCGCGCCGACAGCCAGCCGAGCGCAAACCAGGCCCGGGGATGCCGGGCGGCCCAAGGCTGCCAGGCCGCGATCGCGACACACAGGTCGTTGTATTCGCCCAGCTGCTCCTGCGCATCGCGCAGCACCTCCAGATAGGTCTCGACGCGTTCCTTCGCAAACAGCGCGGCGCTGAACTCGACGCCATAGCGCAGACGCTTCAGCCGCCGCCGGATCCGGTGGCGGGCCTCGTCATCGAGCCCCTCGAAGCCCTTGGCGCTCTTGCGCAGTGCCCGGTGCCAGTCCGCCAGCCGCTGGGCGCAAAGCGGTCGCAGCTTCAACGCAGCGGGATGCTTGTGGCGGAGTCCCGCGGGATGCTGGGCGGCCGGATCGGTGGGCTGGTCACTGCCCGGCTCGCCGGCCTCCCAAGCCGCCAGGCCAGAGGCACTGCGGGCGGCCTCCGACAGGATTTGATCGCTGGCGGCTGGAGGGCCCACAAAGTCCGCCAACAAATCGAAAAACAGCCGGCCGTGCAGCGCCCGATCGGCATCGGTCCAGGCCGGGGCCTGGTCACCGCCGGGCAGCGGCAAGGGCGGCTCGCCGATGGTGGCCAGGGCCGCATCGATCTCGCGCTGCAGCCCGAGCGACAGCACATCGCGGTCGCGCTCCGCGCCCAGACGCCGGAACAGCGCCGCCGCCACCGCCGCCTCGCCACCCTGGGGCGGGACGCCCGGCCAGCCCTCGACGAAGCGTTGCGCGGACCGCAAGCGCCGCAGCGCCACACGCAGCTGGTGCACCGACTCGGGGCTGCGGCTGTCCGCCGTGAATTCGCTCCAGTTCGGCAGCGCCTGGGCCAGCACGCTGCCGAGGATGGTCCGCCAAGCCTCGGCGGGGGCCAGGCCCTTGCGCCACTGCAGCGGCTGCGCCTTGGCCGCCGGCACCGGGTCGACCGGCGCCAGTCCGCGCGACAGGCGGTCGCCGCGCTCGGCCTTGCTGCGGGTGTCGATCCACAGCCCATGGCGAGCCGCCCAACGCGCCGCGACCTCGGTCACCACGCCGGGCGGTCCCCGGCGGAGCTCCACCTCCAGCTCGCACACCGGCCAGCGGCGCGTCAGCCCATCGGGGCCGGCAGCGGTGATTTCGCCGCAGTCCAGCGCAAGCTCGACCTCGCCCCGGCGCGCGCGCAAGCAGCGGGTGCGGCGCCAGATGTCGGTGCGGTAGAGCGCCACGAGCCGGGCCCCCGCTCCCCCCGGCCCGTCCGCCAGCAGCTCGGCCAGCCGGCGCCCGGCGGGCGTGTCCGCATGCAGGGCGGGATCGGCCCTGGGCTCCAGCCCGGGCGGCAGCGCCAGCACGACGTTGTGCTCCTCGCGCTCGAGGCCATGCGCCGAGCCGCGCTTGAGGGTCTGCACCCAGCGCCGCCCCTCCTTGCGCAGGCGCAGGGCCAGGCCCGCCGCGCCGAGCCGGCGGTCGGCGGTGTCGAAATAGACCGCCTGCAGCCGCTGGCGGCGGGCCTGTCCGACCGCCACCGCCTGCTCGACCGCCGGCAGTGCCCCCTGAGGCACCTGCAGCTTGAGTTCGATCTCACCCATCAAACCATCATCTCACGCAGCCCCGGCCCGCCGAGCGCCCCCGGTCATACGTCCAACTCGGCGCGAGAGCCGCGCACCAGGCCCACGGTCACGGGGCCATCGGGAACGGCGGAGCCAGCCCGGCGCCCTAGAATCCGCGCTTCGCGATCAAGTGACCGACCCATGCCGCTGTTCTGGAAGCCCTACCGCTCCGACGTCACCGATTTCATCGCGACGCTCAAGGCCCGCGACCCGCAGCTCGAGGCACGCCAGCGCCAGGGCCGGGCCCTCTTGTGGGACCGCGCCCAGGACCGCGAGGCCCAGGCCGAGCAGCGCGAGGAGCGCGTGCCGCAGCAGCCCTACGTCTACCAGACCCGCGGCTGACCGGTCTCGGGTCGGCGCCGCGTCCCCGCTTCGGTCATGAACCCTCACGCGGCCCCCCTGACGGCGGGCACTGCGTTGCCGCCTTTGGCGGGCGACCTCAACCCCGAGGTGGTGGACCAGATCGCGCTGGCACGCCTGTACGGTGAACCCCTGTTCGCCCTGCCGACCGACCTCTACATCCCGCCGGACGCGCTGGAGGTCTTCCTCGAGACCTTCGAGGGCCCGCTGGACCTGCTGCTCTACCTGATCCGGCGCCAGAACTTCAACATCCTCGACATCCCCATGGCGGATGTGACCCGGCAGTACCTGGCCTATGTCGAGCAGATCCGTCGCCGCAACCTGGAACTGGCCGCTGAATATCTGCTGATGGCAGCGATGCTGATCGAGATCAAGTCGCGCATGCTGCTGCCGCCCAAGCGCAGTGAAGAGGGCAAGGAGGTGCAGGACCCACGCGCCGAGCTGGTGCGCCGGCTGCTGGAATACGAGCGCATCAAGCTCGCCGCAGCGGGCCTGGAGCGGCTGCCCCAACTGGGCCGCGACTTCCTCCGCGCCCAGGTGCATGTCGAGCAGTCCCTGGAGACCCGCTGGCCCGAGATGGCCGCGATCGACCTGCGCGGGGCCTGGCTGGACATCCTGCAGCGCGCCCGGCTCACCCAGCACCACCGCATCCGCCGCGAGGAGCTCTCGGTGCGCGAGCACATGAGCCTGGTGCTGCGCCGCCTGCAGGGGCGGCGCTTCGTGGAATGGGGCGACCTGTTCGCCGCCGAGGCCCGCCCCCAGGTGCTGGTGGTGACCTTCATCGCCATGCTCGAGCTGGCGCGCGAGCACCTGATCGAGATGAGCCAGGCCGAGGCCTTCGCGCCCATCTACGTCCGGCTCGCCTACCAACCGGCCTGACCCCTCCTGCAGACCCCTCACGCCCAGGCGCTGCTGGCTAGAATCCGCGGCCCAGGCACTCCATGGGAACCCTCCCCTCCCCGATGAGCAGCCACCAATCCCCCGCCGCCACCCGCCCCGATCCCGGTGGCCTGCCCGAGCGCAAGCCGGTCACGCTGCACAAGCTGCGCGAGATGCACGCGCAGGGCGAGAAGATCGCCATGATCACCGCCTACGACGCCAGCTTCGCCGCGCTGGTCGATGCGGCCGGCGTGGACTGCATCCTTGTCGGTGATTCGCTGGGCATGGTCCTCAAGGGCCAGGCCAGCACGCTGTCGGTCACGATGGAGCAGATCGGGTACCACACGCGCAGCACCTCGCGGGGCATTCGCAGTGCCTTCCTGATCGCCGACATGCCCTTCGGCAGCTACCAGGAGAACGCGGTGCAGGCGCTGCGCAATGCCGGCACCCTGATGGCCGCCGGCGCGCAGATGGTCAAGCTCGAGGGTGGCGGCTGGACGCCGGAGACGGTGCACTTCCTGGTCGAGCGCGGCGTCCCGGTCTGCGCCCACCTGGGCCTCACGCCGCAGAGCGTGCATGCGCTGGGCGGCTACCGCATCCAGGGCAAGGACCCGGCCGGCGCCGAGACACTGCGCCGCCACGCGCGGGAGCTTGCCGACGCCGGCGCGGCCATGATGGTCCTGGAGCTGATGCCGGCCGTGGTCGCCCGCCAGGTGCAGGTCGAGAACCCCGGCCTGATGACGATCGGCATCGGTGCCGGCGCCGCCACCGCCGGCCAGGTGCTGGTGCTGCACGACATGCTCGGCATCACGCGCGGCAAGCTGCCGCGCTTCGTGCGCAACTTCATGGAGGGTGGTGGCTCCATCGAGGACGCGGTGCGCCGCTATGTCGCCGCCGTGAAGGACGGCAGCTTCCCGGACGAGCGCATCCACGCCTACTGACCCGCGCTCGGGGAGGGCGGGCCCGTTGCCAGGCCGCACCCATCGCCCCGCACCTCCACTCCCCACCGTTGAACTGAACCCCGCCCGATGCGCATCGTCCACACCATCGCCGAGCTGCGCCAGGCCCTGGCCAGCGCCCGGGCCACGGCCTTCGTGCCGACGATGGGCAACCTGCACGAGGGTCACTTGGCCCTGATCCGCCAGGCCCGCGAGCTCGGCGGACCGGTGGTGGCGAGCGTCTTCGTCAACCGCCTGCAGTTCGCGCCGCACGAGGACTTTGACCGCTACCCGCGCACGCTGGCCCGCGACTGCGATCTGCTGATGTCTGCCGGTTGCAACCTGGTGTTCGCACCCGACGAGGGCGAGCTCTACCCCAAGCCCCAGACCTTCACCGTGACGCCGGCGCCGGCGCTGGCGGACATCCTGGAGGGCGCGTTCCGGCCCGGTTTCTTCACCGGCGTGTGCACGGTGGTGATGAAGCTCTTCCAGTGTGTGCAGCCGCGGGTGGCGGTGTTCGGCCGCAAGGACTACCAGCAGCTGGCCGTCATCCGGGCCATGGCGAGCCAGTTCGCGTTGCCGACCGAGATCGTAGCGGGTGACACTGTGCGCGCCGATGACGGCCTGGCGCTCAGCTCCCGAAATGCCTACCTCAGCGAGACCGAGCGGGCCGAGGCGCCGCAACTGGCTGCGAGCCTGCATGCGCTCCGGGCGGGCCTCCAAGCAGCGCTGAAGGCGGGCGAGCCCGGGGATTTCCAGGCCCTGGAGCGGCAGGCCATGGCACACCTGAGCGCACGCGGCTGGCAGCCCGACTATGTGGCCGTGCGCCGCCGCACCGACCTGCAGGCCCCCTGCCCTGGTGACGCCGAGCCCCTGGTGGTGCTGGCGGCCGCCAGGCTCGGGCCGACGCGTTTGATCGACAACCTCGAACTTTGAAGGACACCTGCCCGTGCCAGTGATGATCGATCTGCAGGGGCTGACCGGCCAGTCCCTCGGCCTGAGCGATTGGGTCCTGGTTGATCAGGCGAGGATCGATGCCTTTGCCGCCGCCACCGACGACCACCAGTGGATCCACACGGATCCTGTGCGTGCATCAACCGGTCCGTTCGGCACGACGGTCGGACATGGTTTCCTGACGCTGAGCCTCTTGCCGGCCTTCATCGGCAGCGCCTTCAGTCTTGCCGACGCCCGCCTGATGATCAACTACGGGCTGAACCGGGTGCGCTTCACTGCGCCGGTACCGGTGGGCAGCCGGCTGCGAGCGCACTGCAAGCTGCTGGCCTGGGAGGCGCTGGACGAGGGAGTTCAGCTCACCGTGGAAGCCACGGTGGAGCGCGAGGGCATGGCCAAACCGGTCTGTATTGCCGAGTCGCTGCTGCGTTGCTACCCGTAGTTGCACCGGGTGCCAACACCCCCAAAAGGGGGTGACCGCCACGAAGAGGCCAAGGCTAAGATGTAACTGACCTGTCGCCAGAGCGGGTGATGTTCATACGAGACAAGCCGCCGATGAAAGTCCTCCTGATCGATGACCACCCGCTGATCCTCTCGGCGCTGAAGTTGGTCGTCCAGGGGCTGGGGGACGATCTCGAGGTGGTGGGCGTGGGCAGCGCCGCGCAGGCGCGGCTGGTCCTGGAAGAAGGCGACGACTACGACCTGGTGCTGCTCGACCTCCAGCTCGGCGACATCAGCGGCTTTGACCTGCTCGGTGAATTCCGGGCCAGCTACCCGGCCCTGCCGGTGGTGGTGGTCTCGGCCAGTTACCGCACCAGCGACGTGATCCGCGCCATCGACATGGGTGCAATGGGTTTTGTCTACAAGCACACCGGCAACGAGGTGCTCATCGAGGCGCTGAGGCTGGTGATGTCCGGGGGCATCTATGTGCCACCGATCACCCTGGAGATGGGCAGCCCGGCGGAGCTGGAGCGCTTTGCCTCGCCCAGCAACAACGGCGACACCCGCCTCCCGGGCGATGGCCTGGGGATGCTGGACGGCCGAGAACCCCTAGGCTCCGTCGCCGCGCTGGGCCTGACCCCGCGCCAGAACGAGGTCCTGGCGCTGCTGCTGCAGGGCAAGCCCAACAAGATGATCGCCCGCGACCTCAACCTCTCGGTCGAGACCATCAAGGACCATGTGGCGGCAGTCCTGCGTTCGCTGGGTGTCAACTCGCGCACCCAAGCCGTGCTGGCGGTGAGCCAGTTGAACCAGAAGGGCGGCGAGCTCGGCCGCTGGCGTCCCAGCCAGCAATGAGCATCGGCCCCGGGGCCCAGGCAGAGACCGTCGCGGCAACCGCGACCGCCACGCCGCCGACCCCAACGGCCCCAACCCGCCGCCGCGAACCGCCCCGGGAGCTGACCCGGGACCAGCTGCTCCCCGACACCGTGCAATCGCTGTACCGACAGACCGGGGTGGCGCTGGCGGGTCACCTGCTGGGTGCGCTGGTGCTGATTGCGCTGTTTGCGGGTACCGCACCCACCGCGGTGCTGGGGGTCTGGGGCGGCCTCTTTGCCGTCTTCTGGCTGCTGCGGCTGGCGACCTTGCTGCGCTACCACGCCAGCGAGCACAGCCGCCGGGACGCCGAGAACTGGCTGCTGTGGTGGAACCTCGGTGCGCTGGTCTTCGGCGCCGCCTGGGGGGCCGCGGTCTGGCTGCTCTACCCCCACGGCCGCGCCCATCAACAGGCCGCGCTGCTGGTCATCGCCTATGGCTACTGCGTTGGCGCCATCCCGCTGCTGGCCAACCAGTACCGCATCTTCCTGGGCTTCATCAGCCTCGCCTTCGTGCCGACGATCCTGAGGCTGGTCACGCTGGGGGGGCCCGATGAGCTGGTACTGGCCGCGGTGGTGGCGCTCACCAGCGTGATGACGGCCCTGCTGGGGCGCACCTACCGCCACGCCTTCGAGAACGCCATCCATCTCAAGCTCCGCACCGAGCAGCTGGCCGAGCAGCTCCAGGCCGAAAAGGCGGTGGCCGAGGCCGCCCAGGGCGTGGCGGAGGCGGCAAGCCGCGCCAAAACGCAGTTCTTCTCGGCGGCGAGCCACGATCTGCGCCAGCCGCTGCACGCCATGGGCCTGTTCGCCGAGGCACTGCGAGCCAAGAGCCGGGGCGACGACGAGGTGACCCACCTGGTGAACAGCATCAACAGCTCGGTCGATGCCCTCGAGGGCCTGTTCAGCGAGCTGCTCGACATCACCAAGATCGACACCGGCGGGGTCGAACCCCAGCCTGAGCATTTCAGGCTGCGCGAGCTGTTCCAGCGCCTGCGTCTGCAGTACGAACCCACGGCCTTCGAGAAGGGCCTCTCCATGAGCGTGCGGGGTGCCGGCCATGACGTCTACGCCGACCCGGTGCTGGTGGACCGGGTGGTGCGCAACCTGCTCTCCAACGCCATCCGCTACACCGCGGACGGCGGTGTGCTGGTGAGCGCCCGCCTGCGGGACGGCCGGGTCTGGGTGCAGGTCTGGGACACCGGCGTGGGGATCCCGGTGGCCGAACAGGCCCGCATCTTCGACGAGTTCTACCAAGTCAACGCGGGCCTGGCGCTGGCACCGAACCAGGCCAAGGGGCTGGGCCTGGGCCTGTCGATCGTGCAGCGGCTGGCGCGCCTGATGGCCGCCCCCCTGCGGCTGAGCTCCGTGCCGGGCCGGGGCAGCGTCTTCACGCTGGAGCTGCCCCTGGGCAAGCCACCCCAGAAGACCCCGGCCATGCTCGGCGCCGCCCGGCCCCGGATCGGGCTGACCCTGGAGCACCGCCGCATCGTCGTGGTGGAGGACGAGCCGGCGGTGCGCGAGGGACTGCTGCTCTTGCTGCGCGGCTGGGGTGCCACGGTCGAAGCCTTCGACAGCCTTGGCAGCCTGGCTGCCTGGATCGCCGCCGGCCCGGCAACACCCGACCTCGCCATCGCCGACTACCGCCTGCCCGAAGGCCGCACCGGCATCGAGGCGATCCAGGTCCTGCGCCAGGCCTTCGGCGCCCCGCTGCCGGCCATCGTCGTGACCGGCAGCACCATGACGGGCCACGAGGATGAATCCTCGCGCCACGACTTCCATCTGCTCATCAAGCCAGTGGCGCCCAACAAGCTGCGGGCGATGATCGCCTTCAAGCTCGGCCTGCGATAGCGGCGGCAAACGCCGGCAAACGCCGGTAGATGGCGGTAGATGGCGGTAAGCGGCGCCAAGCCGCTGAGTCGCCAGCGACCAAGGCGCCCCGGCCGGCCGGCTGCAGCGGCCTGCGGCTTCGGGCAACATCCAGGTCCGCAGCCCCCACCGAGCCCGCTTCATGAAACACCCCACCAGCCCCTGCTCCTTCCGTCCGGTCCGGCCGGTCTGGTGGGCCACGCTCCTGATGGCTGGGGCCCTGTCGTGCGGCCAGGCCCCCGCCGCGCCGCAGGGCTGGATCACCAACCAGGGCGACCACAGCGTCAGCGTGGTCGATCTCGCCTCCCACGCGGTGACAGCGACAATCCCGGTGGCCAAGTCACCCGCCGGCGTGGTGGCGGTGCCCCGGGCCGGCACGGTGTGTGTCACCGCGCCCGACGCCAATGCCCTGACGGTGATCGACATGAAGACGGGTCAGGCCCTGGCCACCTTGCCGGCCGGCCAGGGCGCCGTCGGCCTGGACGCCTCGCCGGACGGTCGGCGCGTCTACGTGGCCGACTGGTTCGGTCAGCAGCTGCTCGGCTTCGACACCGCCAGCCACCGCCAGGTCCTGCGCGTGCCCCTGGGCAAGGCGCCGGCCGGTGTGGCGGTCGGGTCCGACGGCGCGACCGTGTGGGTGGCCGAGCGCGATGACAACCATGTGGCGGCGGTGGATGTCGCCAGCGCCACGGTGCGCTCGCGCTTCCCTGTGGGCGAGCACCCCTTCGCGCTGCTCTTCGACGGCCCGCGGCAGCGCCTCTACGTGCTCAACGTCTACAGCGACGACGTCTCGGTGCTCGACGTCCGGGATCCCGCCACGCCCCGGCTGCTCGGCCGGGTCGGGGTCGGCAAAGCGCCCTACGGGGCCGCGCTGGCGGCGGCCGGCAGCCGGCTCTATGTCACCAACCAGCGGGACGACACGGTCACGGTGATCGATCCCGACACGCTCCAAGTCCTCCAAACGCTCACCGGTTTCGGCTACCCCGAGGGCGTGGCCTCAAAGGGCGACCGGGTCTGGGTGGTGAACTGGATGGACGAGAATCTCATCGAGCTCGAGGCCACGACCGGCCGACGTCTGCGGGAGGTCGGCCTCGGCCGCAACCCACGCGGCTTTGGCGCCTTCGTCGGTGATCCCGCGGCGCCCTAGACCTCTCGGCAGTAGGCAGGACCCACCCCGCTCCGCCCTCACCCCACAACCCCTTCACTTGGAGACGATCCGATGCTCTCACGATGGCTCGCCGCCCTGGCGCTGCTCAGCTTTACCGCCGGCCCCGCGCTGGCCCACGGCCCGACCCGCCAGAAGGTGGTGGAGAAGATCACCATCGATGCCCCGGCCGATGCCGTCTGGGCGGTGATCAAGGATTTCGACGGGCTCGCCCAATGGCATCCGGCCATCGAGTCCAGCGCCGCCGACAAGGGCAACACCGAGGGCTCCGTGCGCGAGGTCAAGATCAAGGGCGCCGGCTCGGTGATCGAGACCCTGGAGCGCTACAACGCCGCCGGCCGCAGCTACAGCTACCGCGCCAAGGACGGCGGCGCGCTGCCCGCCACCAACTACACCTCGACGATCAGCGTCAGCGGCGACGGCGCCAAGTCCACCGTCGAGTGGCGCGGCGCCTTCTACCGGGGCTTTCCGAACAACGACCCGCCGCCCGACCAGAACGACGAGGCGGCTGTCAAGGCCGTGACCGGCGCCTACCAGGCCGGCCTGGCGAATCTGAAGAAACTGGTCGAGAAGAAGTGACCTGTGCCTGAGGGCTCGGCCCCGGCCTGGGGATGCTCACCCGAACAGGCCGGGGCAGCCCAGTGAACTTGATCACCCCGGCGCCGACCGGCGGCATTGCGAGCCCGTCCGGACCGGGAGGTCCTCAGAACGCCCAGAGGCTCAGCCCGTAGAAGAGCGCCGCGATCAGCGCCGAGGCCGGGATCGTGAAAACCCAGGCCCAGACGATGGTGCCGGCCACCCCCCAGCGCACCCCCGACATCCGCTGCGTGGAGCCGACACCGACGATGGCGCCGGTGATGGTGTGGGTGGTCGAGACCGGGATGCCCAGGCTGCTGGCCATGAAGAGCGTGATCGCCCCGCCCGTCTCGGCGCAGAACCCCCCCACCGGCTTGAGCTTGGTGATCCGCTGACCCATGGTCTTGACGATGCGCCAGCCGCCGAACATCGTGCCCATCGCGATGGCGATGTAGCAGGACCAGATCACCCACCAGGGCGGCATCTTGTCGGCCGCGCTGACATAGCCCGAGGCGATCAGCAGCAGCCAGATGATGCCGATGGTCTTCTGCGCGTCGTTGCCGCCATGGCCCAGGCTGTAGAGCGCGGCCGAGAACAGCTGCCCGCGGCGAAACCACCGGTCGACCCGCAGCGGTGTCTTGCCGCGCAGCGTCCAGGCCACCAGCAGCATCATGAGCGAGCCGAGCAGAAAGCCCAGCACCGGTGACACGACGATGAAGGCCACCGTCTTGCCCACCCCGGCGGCCACCAACGCACCCGGGCCGGCCTTGGCCAGCACCGCGCCCACCAGCCCGCCGATCAGCGCGTGCGAGCTCGACGAAGGGATGCCGTAGTACCAGGTGATCAGGTTCCAGGACACGGCCCCCACCAGCGCGCCGAACACCACATGGGGATCCACCACGCCGGGCTGCACGATGCCCTTGCCCACGGTGGCCGCCACCGACAGGTGGAACACAAAGATCGCGACGAAATTGAAGAAAGCCGCGAACAACACCGCCTGCTGAGGCTTGAGCACGCCGGTGGAGACGACGGTGGCGATGGAGTTGGCCGCGTCGTGGAAGCCGTTCATGAAGTCGAACACGATCGCCAGGAGCACGAGGCCCGCAACCACCCAGAAGCCGATCTCGACCGACGCCATGGTCAGCGCCGGAGCGTCAGGAGTTCTCGAGGACGATGCCCTCGATGAGGTTGGCGACATCCTCGCAGCGGTCGGTGATGGACTCCAGCATCTCGTAGATGGCCTTGAGCTTGATGAGCTCGCGCACATCGGGCTCGTTGCGGAACAGCTGGCTCATGGCCGAACGCATCACGCGGTCGGCATCGCTCTCGAGGTGATCAATCTCCTCGCAGGTCTTGACCGCGGCCTCGACCACGCTGGCGTCCTTGAGCTTGGGCAGCAGCGAGACGGCGTGCTGCACCCGCTCACAGCAGCGCGCGCTCAGGTGGCCGAGTGCCAGCGTCTCCTCGGTCATGCGGCGCACGTCGTAGAGACTCATGGTCTCGGTGGTGTCCTGCAGCAGATCGAGGATGTCGTCCATCGCGTTGATCAGGCCGTGGATCTGCTCTCGGTCCAGCGGCGTGATGAAGGTCTTGTGCAGCAGGCGGTTGACCTCGGCGGTGACCTTGTCGGCCTTGCGCTCGGCATCGATCACCGCCGCGCCGAGGCGCTCGCGCTCCGGCAGGTCGGCATAGTTCTCGATCATCGCGGTGAAGGCTCGCGCGCCCTCGACGATGAAGCCCGCATGCTGGTTGAACAGCTCGAAAAAATTGCCCTCTTGAGGCAGCAGCTTGCCGAACAGCATGGACGCTCCCGATCGGATGCGGCGCCCAGGCAGCACCGTTCGAGCAGGATTGTCACACTACTGTCACGGCTTTGATGACGAGCGTGTCAGCGCCGCCGCCGGGCTGTCGCAAGGCGATCCTCCGACCACGATCAGCCCGGCACCGCCTTCAAGCCGACCCGCAGGTGAAGGCCGCGTTCAAGGATGCGCCAGCGGCTCTGGCGACCAGCCGGCCTCGGAGGCAAGACGCTCGATGCGCTGGTCGGCCACCGCCGACAAGTGATCCGCGAGAGGTCGCCCCTGGGGGTCGCAGGCCGAAGGATCGGCCTCGATCAGCGGCAGCAGCACGAAGGCCCGCTCGTGCAGGCGCGGGTGCGGCAGGGTCAGGGTCGGCGTGTCCAGGACCTGCTCGCCATGCAGCAGCAGGTCGAGGTCGAGCGTGCGGGGCGCGTTGCGATAGGGGCGCTCGCGGCCGTGGGCCTGCTCGATGGCCTGCAGCGCGGCGAGCAAGGCCAGGGGCTCGAGCGCGGTGTCGATCGCGGCCACCGCATTGAGGTAGTCCGGGCCACCGGCATCGATGGGCGCCGTGCGGTAGACCGAGGACAGCGCCACCCGCCGCGAATCCGGCAGCTGCCCCAGCGCATCGGCCGCATCGCGCAGCGTGCCCAGGGCATCACCGAGGTTGGCGCCCAGGCCGATCCAGGCGCGCTGCGCCACCCCCATGCTCAGGCGCCGTCGGGGTCCGGCCGCGGGGTCTGGCTGCTCGCCTCGGAGCCGCCGGATCCTTCAGCGGCGCTTCCTTCGCCCGCACCACTACCAGCCTCCGAACCGGCCGGCTTGCGGCGGCGGCGTCGGCGTTTGCGGGCAGCGGGCTCGGTCCCGGCCGTGTCCATGTCGGTGTCGCTGTCGCTGTCGGCCTCCGACCCCTGCTCCGGGGATGGGTCCTCCCTGCCGGCCAAGGCCGCGGAGTCCGCGGTCGGCGCCAAGGCGGGATCGCGGGTCTCGCGGACCACACGCCGGACCGTCCCGCCCGTCGCCCCCTCGGCGCGCGCACCGCCCGCCACCCGGCGCGGCGGATGCTGCCGCGCCCGCATCTCCTCGAGCAGCGCAACGCGCTCCTCATCGGTGCCGAGCGAGAAGTCCTCCCACCACTCGGCCAGTTCCTCCGGCACCTCACCGGTGTCGGCGCGCAGGCGCAGAAAATCGAAACCGGCCCGAAAGCGCGGCTGCTCGATCAAGCCCATCGGTCCGCTGCCGGTGCGGCGCTCGAAGCGCGGCTGCATCAGCCAGATCTCGCGCATGTCCGCACCCAGCTTGCCGCGGCCGGAGATGTCGCCGATGCGGGCATCGAACACCGCATCCACCGCCTCCTGCAGCGCCGGGAAGGGCGGCGCGCCGCGGGCCTTGCGCTGCTCCCAGCCGGCCAGCACCTCGTGCCACAGCAGACAGGCAAGCAGGAAGCTCGGTGCGACCGGCTTGTCCTCGCCGACCCGGCGGTCGGTGTCGGCCAGGGCCGCGCGGATGAAGGCCTCTCGGGCCGGGTTCTTCTGCGCATCGGCCATCACGGCGTCGAGCAGCGGGAAGAGGCCCGGGTGCGCCCCGCCCAGCAGGCCGTGCTTGCGCAGTTGCTCGATCGACTGCAGCGCGTGGCCGGTCTGCAACAGCTTGATCATCTCGTCGAACAGCCGCGAGATCGGCACCGCCTCCAGCAGCGCCGCGCATTCGCGCAGAGGAGCGCGCGTCTTGGGCTCGATCTCGAAGCCGAGCTTGGCGGCAAAGCGCATCACGCGGATGATCCGCACCGGGTCCTCGCGGTAGCGGGTGACCGGGTCGCCGATCATGCGCAGGAGACGCTTCTTGGAGTCGGCCAGGCCGCCGTGGTAATCGACCACGATCTGCGTGCGTGGGTCGTAGTACAGCGCATTGACCGTGAAGTCGCGCCGCGCGGCGTCCTCGTCCTGGGGGCCCCAGACGTTGTCGCGCAGCACCCGGCCCGTGGCATCGACCACATGGCTCTTGCCAGCGAGCTCGGACTTGCTGGTCTTCTCGTTGCCGGCCACCTGTTCGGCAGCGGCAGCGTCAAGGTAGGCGCGGAAGGTCGAGACCTCGATCACCTCGTGCTCGCGACCCCGGCCGAACACCACGTGCACGATCCGAAAGCGCCGCCCGATGATGAAGGCGCGGCGGAACAGCGCCTTGACCTGCTCGGGTGTGGCGTCGGTGGCGACGTCGAAATCCTTGGGGCGCAGGCCCAGCAGCATGTCGCGCACCGCGCCACCGACGATGTAGGCCTGGTAGCCGGCCTCCTGGAGCGTGGAGACGACCTTCAGCGCCCGCTCGTCGACCAGCGCCGGGTCGATGCCATGCTCGGTCTGGGGCACCTCGACGCGTTTGCGGGGACGGGGCTTGCCGGTTTGGGCAGCGTCGTCCTTGCCCAGCAAGCGGTTGATGAATTTCTTGATCATGGGAAGAGGTTCAGGAGAGGCCAGCCGCGCTCGCGAGCGGTGGCCTCGAGGGCCGGCGACGGGTTGGTCGCGACCGGGTGGGTGGCGATCTGCAGCAACGGCAGGTCGTTGGGCGAGTCGCTGTAGACGGTGATGCGCTCGAAGTCTTGCACATGGCGGCCGAGTCCGGCCAGCCACTGGTCCACGCGCTGCGTCTTGCCCTCTCGAAACGAGGGCACGCCGCGGATGCGGCCGGTGACGCGCTGCTCGGCATCTCGCTCGAGCTCGATGGCGATCAGCGTCTCCACGCCGAAGGCATCGGCGATCGGGCGGGTGACAAATTCGTTGGTGGCGGTGACGATCGCCACCAGCTCGTCTTCTTCTTGGTGGCGCCGCACCAGCGCCAGCGCCGACTCGCGCAGGGCGGGCCGGATGACCTCGTCCATGAAGCGGCGCTGGGCGGCCACCTGTTCGGCGGGGGGCCGCCCGCGCCAGGCGCGGGTCGCGAACTCCACATAGGCGGCGATGTCCAGGCTGCCGTCCTGGTATTGCGCGTAGAACCGGTCGTTCTCGGCCCGCTGCGCGGCGGCTTCGGCCCAACCGAGCGTGACGACAAACTCGCCCCAGGCGTGGTCGGAATCCAGCGGCAGCAGGGTGTGGTCAAGGTCGAACAGGCAGAGCCTCAACGCGCCTCCCCTTGCGCGGCGACCCAGAGCGCCGGCGCCGGCAGACTGGCGTCGGACACCCGCTCGGAGAGCATGCGCCGCAACAGCGGCACCGTGACCGATCGCTTCTGCGAAAGCGAGAACTCGTCGAGCGCATCCAGCAGGCCCATGAGCGAGCCGAGGTCGCGGGCGAAGCGGGTCAGCAGGTAGCTGGTCACCTCGTCGGACAGGGCGATGCCGCGGCGGTCGGCCTCGCGGACCAGCACCTCGAGCGCTTCACGATCCCCGAGCGGCTGTACCCGGAACACCAAACCGGAGCCAAGGCGGGTGCGCAAGTCCTCGCGCACCGGCAGATCCACCGGCGGCAGGCGGCCCGCCGCCACGACCGGTGCGCGGCAGCCAGCCGCCCCGACATAAAGCGCGAAGGCGGCGTGCTGGGCGGCGGCGTCCAGCGAATCGCAGTCGTCGATCAGGACCAGCGCGCCGGCCTCCGGCCATTCCCAGGGGGTGGGCGTGGCCGCATCGGCCGCCACCACCGGCTCGCCCCGCTCACGCGCCCCCGCCGCCAATGCGGCCAGCAGGTGGGTCTTGCCGACACCCGCCGGCCCCCACAGATACAGACTGGCGGGCAGCGGACGCTCCTGCAAAGCGGACAGCAGCGCTGCGTTGGCGCCCGGCATGAAATTGGCCAGCGTCGGCGCGGGGCCGGGGGCGATGCGCAGCGGGAGTTGCTTCATCCGGGGATCGGTGCGGTTTCAGCGGCCGCCGTAGAGCGCACTGCCGAGGTAGAGCGCCCTGACGCGCCGGAACGCCACGACACCCACCGCGCTGACCGGCAGCGCCACCAACACGCCGATGAAGCCGAACAGCTGCCCGAAGGCCAGCAACGCGAAGATCACCGTCAGCGGATGCAGGCCGATGCGCTCGCCCACCAGCCGGGGTGTCAAGTAGAAGCTCTCGAGCAGTTGCCCGAGGCCATAGACCACCCCCACCGCCACCAGCCCATGCAGGCCGCCGAACTCCAGCAAGCCGGCCAGCAGCGCCAGCAGGCAACCCAGACCGTAGCCGATGTAGGGAATGAAGATGGCCAGCCCGGTGAAGACACCCACCGGCACCGCAAGGTCGAATCCGAACAGCGCCAGCCCCGCGCTGTAGAACACCGCCAGCAAGCCCATCACCATCAACTGGCCATGGAAATACTGCCCGAGCATGTGGTCGCACTCGGCCATGAAGCTGTCGAAGGCAGGACGCAAGCGCGGCGGCACCAGGGACTGGCTGCGGGCCACGATCTGCGGCCAATCCATCAGGACATAGAACAGCACCACCGGCAGCAGCACCACCGTGCCCACCAGCCCGAGCACGAAGCTGCCGCCGATGCGCAGCGAGCTGAGCGCGGTCTCCCACCACGCCTGCGTACCGTCCGAGAGGTGCGTCAGCACGAACGCCCGCAGGCTGTCGATGTCCAGCGAAAGCGTGATCCCGAACTGGGCCGCCAACGGCTTGAGCCAGTCATCGACCCGCGCCATCAGCACGGGAATCTGGTCGCGCAGCGCCGGGAGGTTCTTGCCGAGAATGGGCGCGACCAGCAGCACCACGGCCAGAACCACCAGCAGCGCCAGCACCTCGACCAGGGCCACCGCCAGCCCGCGGGACAGGCCGTGCCGCGCCAGGCCGTCCACCAGAGGGTGCAGGGCGTAGCCCAGCACCAGCGCCACGACGAAGGGGGTGAGAACCGGCCCGAGCAGCCACAGCAGCAGCGCAGCGATCGCGGCGATCGCCAGCCAGGCGAGCGCTTGGTTCTGTGCGGGGGTCAAAGACATCGTGGGAGCGGGAGATGGTGAACGTCAGCAGTGGGGTGCCGGAGGTCAGGCCCGTGGGACCGTTTCCGTGCTGTCGTCCCAGGTGACTACCGTGATTTTATCGGCCGACCCGCGGTGCCCCGCATATTTCAGCCCCACGCCGCTTTGTGGACCGGTGCCGATTGCCGGGCCTGCGGTGCCTGGGACTGTGTTTTTCGTGATGGGCTTCTGCCAGACCGTGGTGGCGCGTGGGCTGCGATTCAGCGCTGCCGCGGCCGGCCCTGCGCACGCAGTTCGGCCACGCGCTCGGTGATCGGACCGCGGTCGTCCGCCTGGGGGGACTGATCAAGATAAGCGTCGAGGTCGGCGGCGGCGGCATCCCAAGCGCCGAGTTCGGCATGGGTCAGGCCACGGTCGCGCCGCTCGGACCAGTCGCGGGGCAAGAGCATCACCAGGCGCTGCTGCACCGACAGCAGCCGACCCCAGTCCTCCGCTGCGCGGTGGATCTCCTTCAGGTTGCGCAGCATCCGCGCGATGATGTCGCGGGGGGCCGCCGACTGCAGGAAGAGGCCGAGCGGCATGTCGAATTCGCCCAGCAGCCCCTGGCGCCGCTTGTAGGGTGCCAGCCGTTCCTCCAACTCGTCGCGAGTCAGTGATTCGCCGGTGAAGGGATCGATGATGACCTCGCCCTGCGGCATCCGCACCTTGACGAGGAAGTGACCGGGAAAGGCCACGCCCTGGGCGCTCAGGCCGATCTGCTGGGCCAGCTCGATGTAGAGCACGGCCAGCGAGATCGGGATGCCGCGGCGGGTGCGCAGCAGCGCGTGCAGGTAGCTGTTGGCACTGCCGTAGTAATCGTTGACATTGCCCGCGAAACCCATGTCCCGGTAGAAAAACCGGTTCAGGAAGCGCAGCTTCTGCAGCGGCACCACATCGGCCGGGATGCGTTCGCGCAGGCGCAGCGCCAGGGTGTCGATCTCCGCCAGCGTCGATTGGATGTCCAGACCAGGATCTTCGTCCTGGGCGAGCGAGACGGCTGCTTCCGTGAGGGGAAAGCTCTCATCGTCGGCCACCAGCGCCGCGAAATGCTCGAGCGGGCTGGGCACAGTGACAGGGTACTGCGATGTCATGGCTCAGTTTAGGCGTTGTTGGGCCGAGACGCTGCAGAGCACTTCCGGCAGTCGGAAGCGTGCCTCCAAGCCGGTGGAGACGACCCGGCGCGGCACGTCGGAAATCCAGGTCGCTTTCCGTGGAGGCATCGCCAGACCGCAGCAACTTGTCTTGCCCCCGTCGCGCTGGGCGATGCCCAGGCCGGGCGCGTCAACGGATGCTCAGAAGCGCCGAGTGAACTGCCGAAGCCGCAGCCCCAGCGCCGCCAGCGCCGAGAAATAGATCAGCGCCGCACCCGCCAGCACAGCGGCCAGCAGGCCGGCGCGCTTCCATTCCTCGCGTCCCAGCGCGACCCAGTCGACGGTCTGTGCCGCCCAGGCCAGAAGGAGGCCCATCAGCGCCGCGGCGAACAGCAACTTGAGGCCGAACGGCCCCCAGCCGGGTTGCGGGCGCCAACTGCCGCGCCGGTGCAAGCCCCACAGCAGCCAGAGCGCATTGACGAGGGCGCCACAGCCGATGGCCAGCGCCAGCCCCGCATGGCCGAATCGCGGTACGAACAGCAGGTTGAACCCCTGCGTCAGCACCAGCACCACCACCGCGATCCGGACCGGCGTGCGGATGTCGCCCCGGGCATAGAAGCCCGGCGCCAGCACCTTCAGGGCCACCAAGCCCAGCAGGCCAGCGCCGTAGCCCATCAGCGCGTTCACGGTCTGCTGCACATCGACCGCGCCAAAGGCGCCCCGGTGGTAGAGCACGGCGACCAGCGGCTCGGGAAAGACCAGCAGCGCCACAGCGCAGGGCAAGGCCAGCAGCAGCACCAGCCGCAGGCCCCAGTCGAGCAGCTGTGCATAGCGATCGGGTTGGTCACCGGCCTGCGCAGCCGAGAGCTGGGGCAGCAGCACCACGCCCAGCGCCACGCCGAGCAGCGCGGTCGGGAACTCCATCAGCCGGTCGGCATAGCTGAGCCAGGAAACCGCGCCCACACCGATCTGCGTGGCGATCTGGGTGTTGATCAGCAAGGAGATCTGCGCCACCGACACCCCCAGCACCGCCGGCGCCATCCGGCCCAGCATGCGCTTGAGGCCAGGGTGCGACCAGGCGGCCCGCAATGCCGTGAGGCCCAGACCGATTCGGGGCAGGACGCCGATGCGCTGGAGCGCAGGGATCTGCACCGCGAGCTGCAGCACCCCGCCGACCATCACGCCCACACCCAGCGCATAGATCGGCTCGATGCCCCAGGCACGAAAACGCGGCACCAGCCAGGCGGCCGCGGCGATGAAGGCCAGGTTGAGCAGCACCGGCGTGGCCGCCGGCACCGCGAAGCGCTTCCAGGTGTTGAGGATGCCCGCCGACAGCGCCACCATCGACATGAAGCCGATGTAGGGAAACATCAGCCGCGTCAGGACGACCGCGGTGTCGAAACCGCCGGTCTTCTGCAGGCCCTGGGCCATCAGCCACACCAGCGCGGGCGCGGCCGCCACCCCCAGAAGGGACAAGGCCAGCAGCGACCAGGCCAGCACGGTGGCCACGGCGTCAATCAGCGCCCGCGTGGCGGGCTCCCCGTCGCGGGTGCGGCTCTCGGCCAACAGCGGCACGAAGGCCTGCGAGAACGCACCCTCGGCGAACAGACGGCGCAGCAGGTTGGGAATGCGGAAGGCGACGTTGAAGGCGTCGGTCATCGCGCTGGCACCGAAGGCGGCCGCCACCATCTGCTCGCGCACCAAACCCGTGACGCGGGATGCCAGCGTCAGCAGGGACACGACCGAGGCGGCGCGCAGCAGGTTCATGGGTGGGGGACTCGCGCGCCGCGAGAAAGGCGCGCGGTGGCGGGTCGGGTCTTGAGCGGTGGGCCACGAGTATAGAAGTGGCCACTCACCTGGAGGCTGCTCGCTGCATCGGGTATCGATCTTGCCGCCCAGTGCTGATATAGTCTCGGGCTTCTCATCCGAAACACCGCTCCTCCATGCCTTCCTCTTCCAAAGTCAAGAAATCGGTCCGCATCGCCTCGGGCCGCAAGCGCGTTCGCCAGGACGTCCTGATCAACGCCGCGAACACCTCCCTTCGCTCCAAGTTCCGCACCGCCGTCAAGGGCGTGCTCAAGGCCGTGTTGGCCGGCGACAAGGGCAAGGCCTCCGAGACCTTCCGCACCGCCCAGAAGGTGATCGACTCGATCGCCGACAAGGGCCTCTTCCACAAGAACAAGGCCGCTCGGCACAAGAGCCGCCTGGCCGCCAAGGTCAAGGCGCTCGCCGCCTGAAGCCGATCCGGGTGAGAAGAACAGGGGCTCCTTCGGGAGCCCTTTTCAATGGCGCTCCGCTGCGCTTCCTGGCCGCACGGTCGGGGCGGTGGACGGATCTTTCAGCCTGACTGGGTGGCCGGGACCGTCGCTGGCAGCTCAGGCAACAGGCAGGCATCGGCCACCTGCAACTGGTTGTCGCGGGCGAAATTCATCACGAAATCCCAGGCCATGGGCTCGAGCTCGCGCAGGGCCTCGTTGACCACCACGCAGCGAACGCCATGGATCAAGTTGGGCACACAGTAGGGCGAGTAGCCGATGTGGGCGGCCCGTCCCATCTGCGCGCCGCCCGGCCGAAAACTCGACATCGCACCCGCCAGACGCTCCGCCCAGTCGCTGGGCCGGAAGGTGCGACCGTCCAGGGTGACCCCCTGGATGAACACTTCGCGCGACGGGGAATGCGGACTGGGCACGGTGGATGGCGGATCAGGTGGGCAATGCAGCGGGGGTGAACCTCGGCGGTGCGCCCGCCCGGATCACCAAGCAAGTACGACGCCAAGCTCCTATTGTGCTGCGGCGCAGCATGGGTTATCGGCACGGCCGTGCGAGGGCGTCTGGCAAGGGGCCGGGGACTGGCTTGCTCCATCACCGCGCTCAGCCGGGGGCTCCCTACAATCCACGCTCCCAGGCCGCGCTTCGCGGCGCCGACCCGCCTTGACGGCCTGCCCCCAGGAGCCCGCCGATGACCGCCCCCGAAACCCCGCCGGCACCCGCCGCCTCGCATGTGATGAACACCTACGGCCGCCTGCCGTTGGCGCTGTCGCACGGCCGCGGCTGCCGCGTCTGGGACACCGAGGGCCGCGAGTACCTCGACGCCCTGGGCGGCATCGCCGTCAACACCCTGGGTCACGCCCACCCCAAGCTGGTGCCGGCGCTGCAGGAGCAGGTCGCCCGGCTGATCCACTGCTCCAACTACTACCGCATCCCGCTGCAAGAGCAGCTTGCCGACACACTGTGCCGGCTGTCGGGCCTGGAGAACGCCTTTTTCTGCAACTCGGGCCTGGAGGCCAACGAGGCGGCGCTCAAGATCGCGCGCAAGTTCGGGCATGACAAGGGCATCGACCGGCCCGAGGTGATCGTCTACGAGAAGGCCTTCCATGGCCGCTCGATCGCCACCCTCTCGGCCACCGGCAACCCCAAGGTGCAGGCCGGTTTCGGGCCGCTGGTGGAGGGCTTCGTGCGGGTGCCGCTGAATGACGTGGCCGCGATCGAGGAGGTGGCCAACACCCGCCCGAACGTGACCGCCGTCTTCCTGGAGGTGATCCAGGGCGAGGGTGGCGTCCACCCGGCCACCACCGCCTACCTGCAGGCGGTGCGGCGCCTCTGCGACGAAAACGACTGGCTGCTGATGCTCGACGAGGTGCAGTGCGGCATCGGCCGCACCGGCCGGTGGTTCGCGCACCAATGGGCCGGCATCCTGCCCGACGTGATGCCGCTGGCCAAGGGCCTGGGCTCGGGCGTGCCGATCGGCGCCGTGGTCTGCGGGCCGCGTGCCGCCCAGGTGCTCGGCCCGGGCAACCATGGCAGCACCTTCGGCGGCAACCCGCTGGCCATGCGGGCCGGCGTCGAGACCCTGCGCATCATGGCCGAGGACGGTCTGTTGGAGAACGCCGCCACAGTGGGGGCCGCGCTCCAGGCCGGCCTGGCACGCGAGCTCGCCGGACTGGCGGGCGTGACGGAGATCCGCGGCCAGGGCCTGATGATCGGCATCGAGCTCGACCGCCCCTGCGGCGAACTGCTGGGGCGCGCGGCCGCCGCGGGCCTGCTGATCAGCGTCACCGCCGACCGCGTGATCCGCCTCGTGCCGCCGCTGATCCTGAGCCTGGCCGAGGCCGCCGAGCTGGTGGAGCGCCTCGTTCCGCTGATCCGCGACTTCCTGGCCCCGGCGCCCGCCGCGGCCTGATCTGGTGGACTGACCTCCGCCGGCCCACCCCGCCTGCCAGACCCCACCAAGCCCCCGCCATGAAACCCGGCCCCAGCCTGCTCCGGCACTACCTCCAGTTCAAGGACTTCCGCGCCGAGGAGTACGCCTACCTCTTCGAGCGGGCCGCCACCATCAAGAAGCGCTTCAAGCACTACGAGAAGTACCAGCCCCTGGTCGACCGCACCCTGGCCATGATCTTCGAGAAAGCCAGCACGCGCACCCGGGTGAGCTTCGAGGCGGGCATGTACCAGATGGGTGGCTCGGTGGTGCACCTCACCACCGGCGACAGCCAGCTCGGCCGCGCCGAGCCGGTGGCGGACAGCGCGCGCGTCATCAGCCGCATGGTCGACCTGGTGATGATCCGCACCTACGAGCAGGCCAAGATCGAGGGCTTTGCCGCGCATTCGCGGGTGCCGGTCATCAACGGCCTGACCAACGAATACCACCCCTGCCAGATCCTGGCCGATATCTTCACCTTCATCGAGCACCGCGGCAGCATCCAGGGCAAGGTGGTTGCCTGGGTCGGCGACGGCAACAACATGGCCAACACCTGGCTGCAGGCGGCCGAGATCCTGGGCTTCACCGTCCACCTGAGCACGCCCAGCGGCTACGAGGTGGACCCGGCGGTCGCCGGCATCACCGACACCCGCTGCTACCAGATCTTCAAGGACCCGCTGGACGCCTGCCGCGATGCCCACCTGGTGACCACCGACGTCTGGACCAGCATGGGTTTCGAGGCCGAGAACGCCGCCCGGGTGCAGGCCTTCACCGACTGGTGCGTCGATGCCGACCTGATGGCCGCGGCACGCCCCGACGCCCTCTTCATGCACTGCCTCCCCGCCCACCGCGGCGAGGAGGTCACGGCCGATGTGATCGACGGCCCCCAGTCGGTGGTCTGGGACGAGGCGGAAAACCGCTTGCACGTCCAGAAGGCACTCATGGAGTACCTGCTGCTCGGCCGGATCGGCTGAGCCTCGGGCCGCCGCGCTATCCCGCCGTGGAACTCTGGGACATCTCGCCGCCGGTCGATGCGCGCTCGCCGGTCTTTCCCGGCGACACCGCCTACCGGCAGGAGTGGACCGCCTCCCTGGGCCCGGGCTGCCCGGTCAACGTGGCGGCGGTCACCCTCAGCCCACATGTGGGCGCCCATGCCGACGCGCCCCTCCACTACGAGAACACCGGCGCCGCGGTGGGCCACCTGGACCTGGCGCCCTTCCTCGGCCCCTGCCGGGTGATCCACGCCATGGCGCTGCCTGGGGGCCCGCAAGGCCGCTTGGTCCGCTGGGAGCACCTGGCCCACCGCATCGGTGCCGGTCTGCCGCCCCGGGTGCTGGTGCGCACCTACCCAAGAGCGCCAACCGACCTCTTTGATGCCGATCTTGCGGCCTTCGACCCTGAAACCATCGAGAAGCTCGCCGATCTCGGCGTACAGCTGATCGGCATCGACAGCGCCAGCATCGACCCGTCCGACAGCCAGCAGCTGCCCAGCCACCAGGTCATCCGACGGCGCGGCCTGCGCGTGCTGGAGAACCTGCTGCTCGACGCCGTGCCCGAGGGCGACTACGAACTCATCGCGCTGCCACTGAAATGGATGACCGCCGACGCCAGCCCCGTGCGGGCGGTGCTGAGGGCACTGGCATGAGACCCCCGGCCTTGATCTCCCCGCTCATGGGTGCCGCGCTCGAGGGCAAGGCGAACCCGGCCCCCAGCGGCGAACACCCCCCAGACGGCCCCACGCTGCGTGCCGCCCTGGGGCCGGCCTTGACCCGCGACGACTGCCTCACGCTCGACCGCGCCGATCCGCTGGCGCCGCTGCGCGAGCTGTTCGACCTGCCCGCGGGGGTGGTCTACCTCGACGGCAATTCGCTGGGTGCCCTGCCCCGGGCCACCGCGGACCGCCTGGCCCGGGTGACCCGGGAGGAATGGGGCCGCGGGCTCATCTCCAGCTGGGGCGCGGCCGGCTGGATGGACCTGCCTCAGCGGGTGGGCGACAAGATCGCCCGGCTGGTGGGCGCCGGGCCGGGTGAGGTCGTGGCGGCCGATTCGACCTCGGTGAACCTCTACAAGGTGCTGAGCGCCGCGCTCGACATCGCCCGGCAGGAGGCGCCACGGCGCCGCGTGATCCTCACCGAGCGCGGCAACTTTCCCACCGACCTCTATATCGCCGAGAGCCTGGCGCGGGAGCGCGGGCTGGAGCTGCGGCGGGTCGAACCGGACGCCCTCGCGGGCTCGCTGGATGAGCGCGTGGCGGTGCTGCTGCTGACCCAGGTGAACTACCGCACCGGCCGCCTGCTGGACATGGGCGCGCTGTGCGAGGCCGCCCGGGCGGCCGGCGCGCTGACGGTCTGGGACCTGGCCCATTCGGCTGGGGCGCTGCCGGTGGACCTGGGCGCGAGCGAGGCCGATTTCGCGGTGGGCTGCGGCTACAAGTTCCTCAACGGCGGACCCGGCGCGCCGGCCTTCGTCTGGGTTCACCCGCGCCATGCCGATCGGGCACAGCAACCGCTGGCCGGTTGGATGGGGCATGGGGCGCCCTTCGATTTCAGCGCCCGCTACGCGCCGGCGCCCGGCGTGGGCCGCTTCCTGTGCGGCACCCCGGCCGTGCTGGCGATGGCGGCGCTGGACTGCGGCGTCGACACCGTGCTGGCTGCCGAGCCCCTGGGGGGTCTGGCCGCGCTGCGCGCGAAGTCGGTGGTGCTCGGCGAGCTGTTCATGCACCAGCTCGAATCCCGCTGCGCCGGGCGGGGCCTGACGCTCACCTCGCCACTTGAGGCGCTGCAGCGGGGCAGCCAGATCTGCCTGAGCCCGGCTTCAGACGGTCAGGCCCTGATGCAGGCCCTGACCGCACGCGGCGTGATCGGCGATTTCCGCCCCGGCGAGGACACCGCCCCTGCCGCGCCTTCGGTGGCGGGGGCGGGATCCCCGCGGGCCGTGGCACAAGCCTCGCCCGGCATCCTGCGCTTCGGATTTGCGCCGCTCTACAACCGCTTCGTCGATGTCTGGGATGCGGTGGAAGGCCTGCGCGAGGCCATCGACGCCACGGCGTAGCGCCGTACGGCAGGCCCCGCACCAGGCGGTAAGGCGGGTGGGTCAGTCGCCGCTGGCGGGTGCCTCGGCCGGTCCGAGCCGGTGCCAGAGGCCTGCCCGGCGGGCCTCGTCGACCTTGGCCTGGCCGCTGGCGTGCATCAGGTCCTCGGCCTCCAGCGCCTCGACGCGGCGCTGGTGCGGCCCCGACCACGCGCCCTTGGGCTTGCGCGGCGCGAACCACAGCAGCGAGCGGGACTCGTCGAGCCGCCCCTGCTTGCTCTCGATCCAACCGAAGCACAGGGCTTCATCGACGGCCTCCTCCACGCTCGGCGCGTCGTAGTCGCCGCCCTTGCGGGCCATCACCAGCCACACCCCGTTGGCCTGGGTGTGGTGCTTGCTCAACCAGCGACGCCAGGCCTTGCGGTCGGGCACGACAACGGCGTGAGGGGGAAGGTTGTCTCCAGGCATGCGGCGAGAATAACGGCTTGGCGCCACGTCGGCGCGGAATTGAAGCTCGCAGCCCCGAACATGGCAACCATCCTCCAGCATCTTCCCACCGGCCAGAAGGTCGGCATCGCGTTCTCCGGCGGCCTGGACACCAGCGCAGCACTCCATTGGATGAAGCTGAAAGGCGCCACGCCCTACGCCTACACCGCCCACCTCGGCCAGCCCGACGAGCCCGACTACGAGGACATCCCCCGCAAGGCCATGCTCTACGGCGCCGCCCAGGCCCGCCTGGTCGACTGCCGTGCCCAGCTCGTGACCGAAGGGCTGGCCGCGCTGCAGAGCGGCGCCTTCCACATCTCCACGGCGGGCGTCACCTACTTCAACACCACGCCGATCGGCCGCGCCGTGACCGGCACCATGCTGGTGGCCGCGATGAAGGAGGACGATGTCCACATCTGGGGCGACGGCAGCACCTTCAAGGGCAACGACATCGAGCGCTTCTACCGCTACGGCCTGCTCACCAACCCGGCGCTGAAGATCTACAAGCCCTGGCTGGACCAGGCCTTCATCGACGAGCTCGGCGGCCGCGCCGAGATGTCGGCCGAGAAGGCCTACTCGACCGACTCCAACCTGCTGGGCGCCACCCACGAGGCCAAGGACCTCGAGCACCTCTCCAGCGGCATGAAGATCGTGCAACCCATCATGGGTGTGGCCTTCTGGCGCGACGAGGTCGAGGTCAAGCGCGAGGAGGTCACGGTGCGCTTCGAGGAAGGCCGCCCGGTGGCGCTCAATGGCGTGGTGTTTGCAGACCCGGTGGCGCTGATGCTCGAGGCCAACCGCATCGGCGGGCGCCACGGCCTGGGCATGAGCGACCAGATCGAGAACCGCATCATCGAGGCCAAGAGCCGCGGCATCTACGAGGCCCCGGGGCTGGCGCTGTTGTTCATCGCCTACGAGCGCCTGATCACCGGCATCCACAACGAAGACACCATCGAGCAGTACCGCGATGGCGGCCGCAAGCTCGGCCGGCTGCTTTACCAGGGCCGGTGGTTCGACCCCCAGGCCATCATGCTGCGCGAGGCCGCCCAGCGCTGGGTGGCGCGCGCCGTGACCGGCGAGGTCACGCTCGAGCTGCGCCGCGGCAACGACTACTCAATCCTGAACACCGAATCACCCCACCTCACCTACCACCCCGAGCGGCTGACGATGGAGAAGGGCGAGTCGGTCTTCTCACCGGCCGACCGCATCGGGCAGCTCACGATGCGCAACCTCGACATCGTCGACACCCGTGACAAGCTCGGCATCTATGCCCAGGCCGGGCTGTTGTCGCTGGGCGGCGGGGCCGCGCTGGCGCGGCTGGGCAACGACCCCCAGGACCGCTGAACCGCTCCCTGCCGGCTTGCCGGCAGGCCACCCCTTCTCACCCCCTGAACACAAGAGATCGCCATGGCACGCCTTCCACTGATCCAGCCCGAGTCCATCCAGGACCCGGTCATCCGCGCGATCTTCGATTGGGTCATCTCCGTCGAGGGCGCCGTGCCCAACCACTTCCTGCTGGAGCTGAACTTCCCGGAGTTCCTGAAGGCCAAGCTCGGCGCCACGCAGGTGCTGTGGCAGCAGGGCGAGCTGTCGATGCCGGAGATCCAGCATGTCGGGATCCTGGTCTCGCGAGCAAACGGCTGCGCCTACTGCACGGCCGCCTTCTGCACCGTCCTCAACTACGGCCTGGGCACCGCCGAGAGCTATGTGGCCGAGGTCGCCGAGAAGGGGGTCGGCGCGGTCGCCGATGTGCGCCTGCGCACACTGCTGGACTTTGCGCTGAAGGTCAATGCCGATCCGGCCTCCGTCGGCGACACCGACATGGCGGCGCTGCGCACGCAGGGCCTGGGCGACAAGGGCATCCTGCAGCTGGTGCACCTGGTGAGCGACTTCGCCTCCTACAACCGCCTCAACCTCGCACTGGGCACCGATTACGACTACCGAGACCTCTGGCGCTCGCACGCCTTCGGCTGGCAGCAGCGCCCCGGCGAGGCCCCTGGCGACAACAGCCGCGGCCTGCGCTGACTCCCTCGGCCGCTGCGCCGGGTCCGCGACGAAGTGGATGGGCCTGGGGCCGCTTCACTGGGGCACCGGCGGCGCTGCGGCAGGTGCAGCATGGGGCCGCGACGCGGAATCCGTGGAGCCGCCAGGGAGACAATCTCCCCATGAATGCTTCCAAGAGGCGAGCCGCATGGCGCATTGCGGCCGTGAGTATCCTGCTCGCCTCGCTGGCCAGCCCGCTGGCCTGGTGGGTGGCAAGAGAGAACGCGGAGGCGGGCACCGTGTCTCTTGCTGTGGAGGAGTCGGGGCGGCTGCTGCATCATTTCGACGCCATCGACCTCAATGGCCCTTCGGCGGACCAGCATGCGACAGCCGCCGCAAAGATGATCGTTGGCGGTTTGTTCGACATCGCCGAGATCTATGACAGCCGGGGCCGCAAGCTGGCAGAAGCCTTCACCGCGCAGGGCCAAGCCGTCGAACCCTCGTTGCCCAAGCACGGCACGCCGACCTACACCACGGAGTCCTACGAAAGCCTGAGGCTGGCGGGCGGGAGCTGGCTGCTTCGTGTGTTTGTACCCCTCCACGCCGCCACCCAAGGCGCTGGCGTGGCATCCGATCCGCCGATCACCGGCTACTTCGAGGGCGTGCGCGTGGTGCCCGCCTGGCAACACGAGCAGCTGTATGCAAGCTCGCTGACGGTGGCGCTGATGGTCTGCCTGGCTTCACTGCTGTGCGGGCTGGCGCTCTATCCTGTGGTCGTGTCCCTGGCCACTGAAAATGAAAAGAAGGCGCGCGAGATCCTGGACTCCCACATTTCCATGATGGAGGCACTCGGTCGGGCAATTGCCAAACGCGACTCCGACACGGGAGCCCACAACTACCGGGTCGCCTGGATCAGCGCCAGAATCGCGGAAAGCATGGGCATCAAAGGCAACGCCATGCAGGCGCTGATTGCAGGCAGCTTTCTTCACGACGTCGGCAAGATTGGCATTCCAGATTCCATCCTGCTCAAGCCTGGCAAGCTGGACGCGGCCGAATGGGATGTCATGCGCACGCACGTGACCCAGGGCTCGGAAATTGTCATGGGAATGGGCTGGCTGGATGGTGCCCAAGCGGTGGTGGCGGCGCATCACGAAAAGTGGGATGGCAGCGGCTACCCCTGCCAAATTGCTGGAGAAAGCATTCCGCTGGCCGCCAGAATCTTTGCCGTGGCGGATGTCTTTGACGCCCTCTGCTCGCGCCGGCCGTACAAGGAACCCCTGGGGTTTGACGCCACGATGGTGATCGTGGAGCGAGACGCTGGCAGTCACTTCGACCCATCGATCGTGGCCCGGTTCCGGCCAATGGCGCGGCCGATTTTTGAGCGTCTGGCGCAGTGCAGCGAAGCCGAAGCGCGCGAGCTTCTGAGGCAGCTGGTTCTGAAGCACTTCAGCCAAAGCTGATTTGGCCGTGGTTCGATCGCGTGGGCGATAGAGAGGCTCGGTGAGGAGACCTCAGTTGTCGTACTTGACGTACTTGAAGCGCACATCGTCGTTCGGCGTGCCCTCGAGCACGGCGTCGGGCTCCCGGGCCGGTTGCCACTGGATCACCTCCTCGATCTTCTTCGCGAGCGCAAAGTCCTTCTCGGTGATGCCCTTGGCATCGTGCGTCATCAGCTTGACGATCACGAAGCCGTAGCTGATCGCGAGGTCGGGGTGGTGCCAGGCGGCCTCGGCCAGGTGACCAACGGTGCTCACCACGATCAGCGAGGACTTCCAGCTGCTGGTGCGGTATTTCCGCCGGATCCAGCCGTTCTCCAGGTACCAGTGAGGAAGCTCGGCCTCGAGGCGGGCCTGGGTCTCCTCGGGGGTGTAGGCCTCATTCGGCCCCTTGCGTTGCCATGTGCTCATCGGAAAACCCTCGGTGAAAGTCAATGGGTGTCGCTGGGTGGGAGTGGATCGAACCACCGGCGGAGGAGCACAAAAAGCGCCCGTCGCCGCTGCTACAGCAGCACCGGCTCCGGCTCGAGCCGGATGCCGAAGCGGCCGTAGACGCTCTCCTGAATGGCCCGCGCCAGGGTCATGATCTCGCCGCCGATGGCCTGGCCGCGGTTGACCAGCACCAGCGCCTGCTTCTCGTAGACCCCAGCCTGGCCGATGGACTTGCCCTTCCAGCCGCAGGCATCGATCAGCCACCCGGCCGCGAGCTTGAAGCTGCCATCGGGCAGCGGGTAGTGCACGATCTCCGGATCGCGGGCGATGATGTCGCGGCATTGCTCGGGCGACACCACCGGGTTCTTGAAGAAGCTGCCGGCGTTGCCGATCACGGCGGGGTCGGGCAGCTTGGCGCGGCGGATCGCGCAAACCCAGTCGAACACCTGCTGCGGACTGGGGTGGCTGATGCCGGTCTCGGCGATGCGGCGCTCCAGGTCCAGGTAGCCCAGCGACGCGACGGGCGGCTGCGGCAGCGAGAAACGCACCCGCGTGATCAGGCAGCGCCCCGCCAGACCGCCCGGGCCGGGGCGCTTGAAGATGCTGTCGCGATAACCGAAGCGGCAGGCCGCGCCATCCAGCGTCATGGGCTCGCCGGTCTGCAGATCGATGGCATCGAGCGAGTCGAAACGGTCCTGCAGCTCCACGCCGTAGGCGCCGATGTTCTGCACCGGCGAGGCTCCCACGCTGCCAGGGATGAGCGCCAGGTTCTCCAGCCCCGGCAGGCCCTGGTCCAGCGTCCAAGCCACGAAGTCGTGCCAGTTCTCGCCGGCCCCGGCCTCGACCACCCCGCCCGACTCGCTGCGCGACACCACCCGGCGGCCGGCGATCTCCACCTTCAGCACCAGCGCCTGGAGATCGTGGGTGAGCACGATGTTGCTGCCACCGCCCAGCACGAACTTGGGCAGGGCCGCCAGCGCCGGGTCGGCGAGTGCGTCGCGCAGGTCGGATTCCTGCCGCACGCGCAACAGCCGCTCGGCCAACGCGGGCAGCCCGAAACTGTTGTGGGGGCGCAGGCTGACACGGCGCTCGATGCAAGGGGCGGGCATGGCAGAATTTTGACCGATCCCACCTCGCGCATCGGAACCCTCATGCCCAGCTTCGATACCGTGCTCGAACCCAACCTCGTCGAGGTGCGCAATGCCATCGACCAGACCAGCAAGGAGATCGGGACCCGCTTCGATTTCAAGGGGTCGAGTGCCAAGGTCGATCTCAAGGACAAGGACATCACCCTCTATGGCGACAGCGATTTCCAGCTCGGCCAGGTGATGGACGTCCTGACCGCCAAGCTGACCAAGCGCAGCGTCGATGCACGCTTCCTCGACCGCAGCGCCAAGGTCGAGAAGATCGGCGGCGACAAGGTCAAGCAACTGATCAAGGTCAAGGCGGGCATCGACAGCGAGACCGCCAAGAAGATCCAGCTGCTGATCAAGGGCAGCAAGATCAAGGTCCAGGCGGCCATCCAGGGCGACACGGTGCGTGTGACCGGCACCAAGCGTGATGATCTGCAGGCTGCGATGGCGCTGATCCGCAAGGACGTGGCCGACGTGCCGCTGTCCTTCGACAACTTCCGCGACTGACGGCCCGCATGCGCGCGCCGGTCGCCGCCGTCTGGGCGGCCAGTCTCGGCCTGCTCGCTGGGGCGGCCGCGGCGCAGACGAATTTCGTGCCCATCCTCAAGGCGCCAGCGCCCGCCCCCATGGCCTCAGCGCCCTCGGCGGTGGTGCCGGTCACCGCGCTGCGGGTGGTCCTGGCGGGCAGCATGGGGCAGAAGGCGCTGTTGGTGATCGACGGTGGCGCGCCGCGGGCCCTGGCCGTGGGTGATGCCTGGCGGGGTGTGAGGCTGCTGTCCCTGGACGACGCCGAGGCCCTGATCGAGATGGACGGCCAGCGCAGCGTGCTGCGGCTCGGCGCGGCGGCGGTCAACCTCGGTGGCAGCGCGAGCCCAGGCAGCGGGCGTGTGATCCAGCTCAGCAGCGACGCCCAAGGGCATTTCCTGGCCAACGGGCAGATCAACGGACGAGGCGCGTCTTTCCTGGTCGATACCGGCGCGACCCTGGTGTCGATCGGCCAAGCCGAGGCCGACCGTCTGGGCCTCGTCTACAAGGAGTCGCCCCGTGTGGCGCTGAGCACGGCCAACGGCATGGTGAGCGCCTACCGCATCTCGCTCGGGGTGGTGCGGCTCGGCGATGTGGATGCCTTCAACGTGCAGGCGGTCGTGCAGCCCGAGGCCATGCCCCACATCCTGCTCGGCAACAGCTTCCTGATGCGTTTCCAGATGAAACGCGAGAACGACACGCTCACCCTTGAAAAGCGATAGGGATCCATGAACCTCGACTTCACCGACGACGAGCGCGCGCTGCGCGAAGAGGTGCGCGCCTGGGTGCGCGACAAGCTGCCGCTGGACATCAGCCACAAGGTGCACCACGGCCTGCGGCTGACCCGGGACGACCAGCAGCGCTGGGCCCGCATCCTTGGCCAGCGCGGTTGGCACGGCTGGGGCTGGCCCAAGGAATTCGGCGGCCCGGGCTGGAACGTGGTGCAGCGCCATCTCTTCGAGGAGGAGTGCGCGCTGGCCGGCGCGCCGCGCGTGGTGCCCTTCGGCCCGGTGATGGTGGCCCCGGTGCTGATGGCCTTCGGCACGCCCGAGCAGCAGCGGCGCTTCCTGCCCGGGATCATGAGCGGCGACGTCTGGTGGAGCCAGGGCTACAGCGAGCCCGAGGCGGGTTCCGACCTGGCTTCGCTCAAGTGCCGCGCCGAGCGACGGGGCGACCACTACCTTGTCAATGGCCAGAAAACCTGGACCACGCTGGGCCAGCACGCCGACTGGATCTTCTGCCTGGTGCGTACCAGCACCGAAGGCAAGCCCCAGACCGGCATCAGCGTGCTGCTGATCGACATGAAGTCCCCCGGGGTGAGCGTGCGACCCATCATGACGCTGGACGGCGACTGCGAGATCAACGAGGTCTGGTTCGACGAGGTCGAGGTGCCCATCGACCAGTTGGTCGGCCAGGAGAACCAGGGCTGGAGCTACGCCAAGTACCTGCTCGCTCGCGAGCGCACCCACATCGCCGAGGTCAACCGCGCCAAGCGCGAACTCGAGCGCCTCAAGCGCATCGCCCGCGCCGAGGGCGTCTTTGAGGAGCCCCGCCTGCGCGACCAGATCGCCCTGCTGGAGGTGGAGGTGGTCGCCCTCGAGATGATGGTGCTGCGCGTGCTCTGCGCCGAGCAGAGCGGCCGCCAGAGCCTGGACGTGGCCGGGCTCCTGAAGATCCGCGGCTCCGAGATCCAGCAGCGTTACGCCGAACTGATGATGCTGGCCGGCGGGCCGCTGACCCGCGCCTTCGTCTTCGAGGCCATGGACGCCGGCTGGCAGGGCGACCCCATCGGCGCGGGCCACCTGATGCCCTTGGCCGGCAGCTACTTCAACATGCGCAAGACGACGATCTACGGCGGCAGCAACGAGGTCCAGCGCAACATCGTCGCCCAGACGGTGATCGGCTGAAAGGAGCGGACATGGACTTCGATTTCACCGACGACCAGAACGCGCTGCGCGAGGCCGTGCAGCGCTGGGTGACCAAGGGCTTCGGCTTCGAGCGCCGCCACGCCCTCGCCCGCGCTGGCGGCCACTGCCGGGAGCTGCATGCCGAGCTGGCGGGCCTGGGCCTGACCGCGCTGGCCGTGCCCGAGGCCCAGGGGGGGCTGGGTTTCGGCCCGGTCGAGGCCATGGTCGTGATGGAGGAACTGGGCCGTGGCCTGGTCCACGCCCCCTACGCACAGGCCGCGCTGATGGCCCCCGCCATGCTGGCCGCGGGGCCGGACGCGCTGCAGGCCGACTGGCTGCCGCGGGTGGCCGATGGCTCGGCGCTCGTCGTGCCGGCGCTGCAGGAGCGCGCCGCGCGCTACCGAAGCCGCCATGTGGCGACCCGTGCCACGGCGACGGGTGGCGGCTGGCTTCTGGACGGCGCCAAGAGCATCGTCGCGGCCGGCGACGAGGCGGATGCCTTCATCGTGCCGGCCCGCGTATCCGGCGCGGTCGACGACCCGGAGGGCCTCGCCCTCTTTTTG
The DNA here is from genome assembly GCA_903889735.1 of uncultured Methylibium sp. GTDB lineage: Bacteria > Pseudomonadota > Gammaproteobacteria > Burkholderiales > Burkholderiaceae_C > Methylibium. The sequence goes on along the minus strand of CAISYQ010000145.1, from coordinate 1,715 downwards.
TTCGCCCGCGCCGCCTCGGGCATGGCGAGCGTGGGGGTGCGGGGCTACCCCACGCAGGATGGCGCCCGCGCCGCCGAGCTGACGCTGAGCGGCGCCCCGGCGACCCTGATCACCTTGGCCGGCCATGCGGTCCTGGAGCAGGCCCTGGACATCGGCATCGCCGCCACCTGCGCCGAGGCCACCGGCCTGATGGACCGGCTGCTGGCGGTGACGGTGGACTACCTGAAGACCCGGCGCCAGTTCGGCGCGCCGATCGCCAGCTTCCAGGCGCTGCGCCACCGCATCGCCGACGTGAAGATGCAGCTGGAGCTGGCCCGCTCGATGAGCTACTACGCCACGCTCAAGCTCGGTGCGCCGCGCGACGCCCGCCGCCACGCGCTCTCGCAGGCCAAGGTGCAGCTGGGCCGCAGCATGCGCTTCGTCGGCCAGGAATGCATCCAGCTGCACGGCGGTATCGGCGTGACCGACGCCTGTCTCGCCAGCCATGTCTTCAAGCGCTTGACGATGCTGGAGCTGGCCTTCGGCGACACCCTGCACCACCTGGGCGAGGTCTCGGCAGGAATGCAGGACACCGCCGGCGTGTTCGCGTGAGCACCCCCCCCATGGAGCGAGGGGCCCGCCCGGTGCGCTGGTCCCAGGTGCTGTTCAGCCAGGGCTTCGGCACGCGCCGCGACTGCGAGGCCCTGCTGCTGGCCGGGCGGGTGCGGCACGCCGGGCAGGTGGTGGAGGACCCCGACGCCGAGGTGCCGGTGCAGGGCCTGGTGTTCGAGGTCGCCGGCCAGCCCTGGCCCTTCCACGCGCAGGCGCTGCTGATGCTGCACAAGCCGGTTGGCCATGAATGCTCGCGCAAACCGGGCGCCTGGCCCAGCGTGCTGAGCCTGCTGCCCACGCCGCTGCGCCGCCGCGACGTGCAGCCGGTCGGGCGGCTGGACCAGGACACGACTGGCCTGCTGCTGCTCACCGACGACGGCCCCCTGCTGCACAGGCTCACCCACCCCCGGCACCATCTGCCCAAGGTCTACGAGATCCGCACCGCTGAACCGGTGACGCCTGGGCAGATCGAGCGGCTGCTGGCCGGCGTGACGCTGAAGGACGACCCGGTACCGGTGCGCGCCGCCGCCTGCGAGGCCAGCGGCGAGCGCTCGCTGCGGCTCACGCTGACTGAAGGCAAGTACCACCAGGTCAAGCGCATGGTGGCCGCCGTGGGCAACCATGTGGAGGCACTGCACCGAAGCAGCTTCGGCCTGCTGCGCCTGCCCGAGGATCTGGCGCCCGGTCAGTGGCGCTGGCTGGGGGCGGCGGAGCGGGCACTGCTGGTGGCGCCGGCCGGTACCCAGCCCGGAGCCGCCATCACGGCACCCGGTGTGACTGAGGCGCCCGCCGGGGTCGGCGTCAATCAGGCGCCAGCCGGCGCGGGGTAGCGGACCTCGAGCACCTCGAGCGTTTGCAGGCCTCCGGGCGTCATCAGCGTGACCTGGTCGCCCTCCCGGGCCTTGAGGAGGGCGCGGGCGATGGGCGAGATCCAACTCACCTCGCCCGCCAGGCTGTCGGCCTCGTCGATGCCCTTGATGGTGATGGTGCGCTCGCTGCCGTCGGCGGTCGCGCAGGTGACGGTGGCGCCGAAGAAGACCTGGTCGCGGCCATGGTGGACGCTCGGGTCCGCGATCTCGGCGATCTCGAGCCGCTTGGTCAGGAAACGGATGCGCCGGTCGATC
>CAISYQ010000144.1 GCA_903889735.1 uncultured Methylibium sp. | reverse complement strand
CTCGCCAAAGACGGTGACGCAGATGTTGAGCGGCCCGGCCGTCGTGTCCCCACCGACCAGCTCGCAGCCATGGGCATCGGCCAGGGCGCGGAAACCCGCCGCGAAGCCCTCGAGCCAGTCGGCATCGGCGCGCGGCATCGACAGCGCCAGCGTGCAGGCCAGTGGTTCGGCGCCGCAGGCGGCGAGGTCCGAAAGATTGACCGCCAGCGCCTTGTGGCCGAGCCGGCGCGGCTCGACGGTGGAGAGGAAATGCCGCCCCTCGACCAGCATGTCCGAGGACACCGCCAGCTGCATGCCGGGCCGCGGTGCGATGACGGCGCAGTCGTCGCCAGGACCCACCGCCGCGCGCGGCGTCGGCCAGCGGAAGTAGCGTGCGATCAGGTCGAATTCGCCAAGGCTCATGCCTGAATTGTCCACGCGCCGCCGCGCCAGGGACCGCGCAGCGGCTGGCGCAAGGAATGGCGAAAGAGAAGGCGCCGCAGACCGCGCCGAGCGTCACGCGGCATCAGCGAGCCCGCGCAGGCGGTTGGCCAGCTCCACAGCCGACTTGACGCCCATCTTGTCGAACACGCGGGCACGGTGGACCTCCACCGTGCGCACGCTGATCGCCAGCGCATCGGCGATCAGCTTGTTGGGCCGGCCATCGACCACCAGCTGCATCACCTCGCGCTCGCGCTCGGTCAGCTCCGCAACGCACTGGCGCACCAGCCCCCGCTCGCGCAGCCGCTCCAGCGCCGCGCGGCTGGCCGCGAGGGCGCGCTCGATGCGGTCGACCAGGGCGTTGTCCGAGAAGGGTTTCTCGACGAAGTCGAAGGCCCCGCGCTGGATCGCCGAGACCGCTGTCGGGACATCGCCATGGCCACTGAGGAAGATGACCGGCAGCACGGTGACGAGGCCGCGCTCGACCAGCCGGTCGAACAGCTGGATGCCGCTCATGCCGCCGGGCATGCGCATGTCCAGCAGCAGGCAGGAGGGTGCGGCGTAGACCGCATCGGGCCGCGCATCGAGCAGGGCCTCGAAGGCCTCGGCCGAGGCCCAGGGCTCCGACAGCAGGCGCCGCGTGCGCAGCAGCCAGGCCAGGGCATCGCGGACCACCAACTCGTCATCGACGAGGTGAACCACCGGCAGGCCCAGCGGGGCCGGGGAGACGGCTCTCACGAGGTGACCTCGGTGACCCGGTTGGGGCCGATGGGAGCATCCGCAGACACCGCCTCGCCCGATGCGTCCACGGTCAGCGAGCCTGCCCCGGCGGGGACCCCAGACGGGGGCAAGGCCGCGGAGAGCGTGAAGCTGAAACGGGTGCCGCTGCAGGCCCCCAGGGCGTCCCGGCGCGTCTCGAAGCCGAGCGTGCCGCCATGCTGCTCGATGACCGTTCGGCACAGGCTCAGGCCCAGGCCCATGCCCTCGGCCCGGGTGGTGAAGAAGGGGGTGAAGAGCCTCTGCGCGACCTCGGGCGCGATGCCCGGACCGCGATCGGTGACCGAAAGCCGCACCCTGGCACCCTCGGCGCGCGCGCCGACCTGCAGCACCCGCTGCGCCGCCGGCAGGGCCTCCATGGCCTGGATGGCGTTGCGCGTGAGGTTGAGCAGCACCTGCTCGACCATCGTGCGGTCGCAGACCACCCGCAGCGCCGCTCCGCCGAGATCAAGCTCGATGCGCGCGCCGCTCTTGCGCGCCTGGAGGCGCACCAACGGCAGCACCGCCTCGACCAGGCTCTCGCAAACCGCTTCCTCGCGGCTGCGTTCACGGCGGCGCACAAAATCGTTCACGCTGCGGATCACGCGCCCGGCGCGCTCGGCCTGTTCACCGATGCGCTGGGTCGCCTCGCGCAGCATCGCCAGCGTGGTCAGGTCAGGCGCCCGGCCCCCGCCCTCGGCGCCTGGCCCGCCCGCATCCAGCAGGTTCAAGCAACCGGTCGCATAGCTGGCGATCGCCGCCAGCGGCTGGTTCAGCTCATGGCTGAGCAGCGAGGCCATCTCGCCCACGGTCGCCAGCCGTGCCGTGGCCTGCAGCTGCTCCTGCTGCTGGCGGGTCAGCTCTTCGGCGCGGCGCTGCGCGCTGAGGTCGAGCACGGCGCTCATCCAGCCAGTCTGCCCGCCGCCGGCACCGACCAGCGGTGCCTCGAAGATCAACACCGGGAAGCGCTCGCCATTGGCCCGCATGAAGAGGGTCTCGTAGCCCTCACGCGACTCCTGGTCCGGCACGCCGCCCTGCAAGCGCTGCACGTGGCGCGCCTCGTAGGCGGCGCGCATCTCGGGCGGCCAATAGGGGGGTGCCGCTTGGCCGGCCAACTGCTCGGCGGGAAAGCCGACCATCGCACAGAAGGCCGGGTTCACGTAGGTGATGCGGCCGGCCATGTCGCGCGCCCGCAGGCCCGTGACCAGCGAATTCTCCATGGCGCGGCGCAGAGAGAGCTCCTCGGCCAGCCGCTGCTCGGCGGCCCCGCGGCGGCCCGAGTCGCGCACCAGCAGGGCCACCAACCCAGCCAGGGCCAGTGACAGGCCGACCACCAGCGAGCTGGCCAGGTTGGCCACCATGCCCGGCGCACGGTCGGCGCTGTCGAGCCGCAGCAGCAGGGCCGTGCCGGGCAGATCGATCACGCGCTCGGCGACGAAGACACCGGCTCCACGCGGCAGACCGGCGCGCGCCAGACGGGCGCCGTCGGCCTCCAGCACCGAGAGCTCGTGGGTGCGCATCAGCTCGGGCGTGACCGCGTCTTCCAGAGACTGACCGAGCCCGAAGGTCACCGCCATCGCGCCCCGCGCCGCGCCCGGCCGGCCGATGGGCAGACAGACATCGATGACCTCCAGGCCCAAGCCACCGGCCTGGGGCACAAAATAACTGCGCGACCAGCTCGGCCGGTCCAGCCGCAGGGCGTTGGCGCAGGCCGCCTCGCTGTCGGCGGCGAGGTCGCTGCGCGGCAGCACGCTGAACAGGGGGCTGCGGTAGGGCGAGTCGACCGCCTCCTCGGTCCCGTAGCCCGCGCCGCGCCACTCGATGCGCACGATCTCCCGGCGCGCACGCAACAAGCCGATGGCCTCGGCCCGGCGCTGGGCCTCGGGCGGATCGTTCCAGAGCAGGGCCTGCAGGCTCTGCAGATCGCGGGCGAACAGCTGGCGCAGGTCGGCCGCGGCGGCCACCGCTGCCAGCTCGGTGCGCTCCTGCTGGCGGTCGCGCTCATGGCGCACCGTGAGCACCAGCAGCAGGGTCTGGGCGACGCCGAGCAGCGCCACCAGCAAGGCCCAGGGCAGCTTGCGGCGCCAGCGCTGGCGAGCGGCGAAGGTGAGGGACGCGGCGGTGAGGGTCATGGGGCGCGGGGGCGGTGGGTCGGCCTCGGGCAACCGAAGCTGGGTGCCGGGCCCCAGTTTCACCCATCGGCCGGGTGTCCCCTCGCCGGCAGGCCCCGCGGGCGTGTCCCGCGGGCTTCCTACAATCAAGACTTGCGTCACGCCCGTGAACAGGCCCCGAGCGTCTTGCCCTGTTCAACGACTCACTCGACGACTCACTCGACGACTCATTCGACGATTTCTCGACGGATTAGCTTGGCTGCGGGATGGCCGGGCCGATGCCACCGCCGCAACCTCAGGGAAGCCGACCATGCCCACGCCCACCGAACAACGCGCCGAATTGCGCCAGGCCGCGCTCGAATACCACGAGTTCCCCACGCCCGGCAAGATCTCGGTCGGTGCAACCAAGCAGATGGTCAACCAACGCGACCTGGCCCTGGCCTACTCGCCGGGCGTGGCCGCCGCCTGCGAGGAGATCGTCGCCGACCCCTCCAATGTGTTCCGCTACACGGCGCGCGGCAACCTCGTCGCCGTCATCACCAACGGCACGGCGGTGCTGGGGCTGGGCGACATCGGGCCGCTGGCGGCCAAGCCGGTGATGGAGGGCAAGGCGGTCCTGTTCAAGAAGTTCGCGGGCATTGACGTCTTCGACCTCGAGCTCGCCGAGAAAAACCTCGACAAGCTGGTGGACATGGTCGCGGCGCTGGAGCCCACCTTCGGCGGCATCAACCTCGAGGACATCAAGGCCCCGGACTGCTTCTACGTCGAGCGTGCCCTGCGCGCGCGGATGAAGATCCCCGTCTTCCACGACGACCAGCATGGCACCGCCATCGTGGTCGGCGCGGCCACCCTCAACGGGCTGAAGGTGGTCGGCAAGGACATCCGCCAGGTCAAGCTGGTCGCCTCCGGCGCGGGTGCCGCGGCCTTGGCCTGCCTGGGCCTGCTGGTGAAGCTGGGCATGCCGCGCGAGAACATCTGGGTCACCGACCTCGCCGGCCTGGTCTACCAGGGCCGCACCGAGCTGATGGACCCGGACAAGGCCGAGTTCGCCCAGGCGACTTCCCAGCGCACCCTGTCCGAGGCCATCGCGGGCGCGGACATCTTCCTTGGCCTGAGTGCCGGGGGCGTGCTCAAGCCCGACATGGTGGCGAAGATGGCACCGAGCCCGCTGATCTTCGCGCTGGCCAACCCGACCCCGGAGATCCTGCCGGAGGAGGTCCGGGCCGTGCGTGACGACGCCATCATGGCCACCGGGCGCACCGACTACCCGAACCAGGTCAACAACGTCCTGTGCTTCCCCTACATCTTCCGCGGCGCACTCGATTCGGGTGCGACCACGATCACCTCCGAGATGGAGATCGCCGCGGTGCACGCGATCGCCGAGCTGGCGCAGGCCGAGCAGAGCGAGGTCGTCGCGGCGGCCTATGCCGGCGCCACCCTCTCCTTCGGGCCCGAGTACCTGATCCCCAAGCCCTTCGACCCGCGGCTGATGATGAAGATCGCGCCGGCCGTGGCCCGAGCCGCAGCGGAATCGGGTGTGGCCTCGCGGCCGGTGAAGGACCTGGACGCCTACCGCGAGAAGCTGCAGACCTTTGTCTACGCCTCGGGCACGACGATGAAGCCCATCTTCAACGTCGCCAAGCGCGCCAAGAACAAGCGCGTGGCCTACGCCGAGGGGGAGGAAGAGCGGGTGCTGCGCGCCGCGCAGGTCGTGATCGACGAGGAGCTGGCGCGGCCCACGCTGATCGGCCGGCCCGCCGTGATCGCCCAGCGCTGCGAACGCTTCGGGCTGCGGCTCGTGGCCGGGCGGGACTACGACGTGGTCGACACCGAGAACGACCCCCGCTACCGCGACTACTGGCAGACCTACCACCGGCTGATGGCGCGGCGCGGCGTGACCGAGCAGTTCGCCAAGATCGAGATGCGGCGCCGGCTGACGCTGATCGGCTCCATGCTGCTGCGCAAGGGCGAGGTCGACGGCATGCTCTGCGGCACCTGGGGAACGACGGCGATGCACCTGCAGTTTGTCGACCAGGTCATCGGGCTGCGGGCAGGCGCCCGCACCTACGCCTGCATGAACGGCCTGATCCTGCCCGGGCGCCAGGTCATGATGGTGGACACGCACGTCAACCCCGACCCCACCGCCGAGCAATTGGCCGAGATCACCGTGATGGCGGCCGACGAGATGAAGCGCCTTGGGCTGGTGCCCAAGGCGGCCCTGCTGAGCCACTCCAGCTTCGGCTCGAGCAACCACCCCTCGGCGGTGAAGATGCGCGACGCGCTGGCGCTGATCCGACAGCAGGCGCCCTGGCTCGAGGTCGACGGCGAGATGCACGGTGACAGCGCCCTGGACCCGGTGCAGCGCGCCTCCCAGGTCCCCGACAGCCCGCTCCAGGGCGAGGCCAATCTGCTGGTCCTGCCCAACATCGACGCCGCGAACATCGCCTACAACCTCCTGAAGACGGCCGCCGGCGGCGGCATCGCCATCGGTCCGGTGCTGCTCGGGGCGGCCTTGCCCGTGCACATCCTGACGCCCTCGGCCACGGTGCGGCGCATCGTCAACATGACCGCGCTCGCCGTGGCCGACGCCAACGCCATCCGCTGACCCCACCGAGCCGCCCGGGACTGGCATGCCAGTCAACGCCGGCGGCTGGGGCTTCCCGAGAAGTTTGCATACGCTTACTTTCGGCGAAAGCCCTCGAATTCCTGCTGAAAATTGAGGCAGGACCTTGAGCTTTCGGGGCTGTTTCGGTACCATTCAGGCCTCGTGATCAAGGGATAACCCGTGCGGTGCTCCGTTTTGGCGTTGCGGCAGTCTGGCTGGCGTCGTTGGGCACCGGTCCTGGTTTCTGCGCTGATCCTTGCGGTTTCGGTCCCAGTCTCTGGCGCCGAAACCGTGCAGGCAACGCAGGCATCCACGGTGTCCCTGGCGGCCTTGCCAGCCGAAGCACGACGGACCTACCGGACCATCCAGTCTGGCGGACCGTTCACCTACTTGAAGGATGGCACGGTTTTTGGCAATCGGGAGAGGCTGCTTCCGAGCCGCGCGCGGGGTTATTACCGCGAATACACCGTGCCCACACCGGGATCTCGCGATCGGGGAGCCCGGCGGATTGTGTGCGGGGGGCTTCAGCCTCCTTCGCCCGAAGCCTGCTACTACACCGACGATCACTACGCGAGCTTCCGCCTCCTCGCGCCGTGAGTGCTCAATGACCGAGGATTGAGGGGGATTCGATCATGATGCCGTTGCACACCGTCCGACCCAATATCGTGCAGGCCATCCGCGCTTTCCGCGTGGAGGACCTGCGGCTCGCTGCCCAGGATCTCGGGCAGCATTTCCTCTACGCGAGCCTGGGCAGCGCCCAATCGAAGCAGGAAGTGCTGGAGAAGATCGCCGAGGCCTTCTTGTTTCCGCCGCATTTCGGCAAGAACCTCGACGCCCTCTACGACTGCATGACCGACCTGGTCCACAAGGCCGGGAGCCAGCCGGGCTTCGTGGTCGTGCTGGACCAATTGCCCGACAACCCCCGCTTCGACCGGGAGGCCCGCGAGCAGTTGCTCGACGTCTTCCGCGACGCCTCAGACTTCTGGGGGGAACGAAAGATACCCTTCAGGTGCTTCTATTCTTTTCAATAACCCGCTCCCCGGACATCGGGCAGGGAGAGCGGGCGATGGAAGCCCAGGAAGAAGTCAAGCAGGAGGTCAAGCCGGCCAAGCCGGTCAAGCCGCCGGCGGGCACGATCACGGTGGCACTGCCGCCGATGAGCAGCGCCTTCGACACCGCCAGCTGGTTGGTTGCCGCCTGATCGGCGCAACCCACCCACCCAAAGGGCCCCGAGGGGCCCTTTTCTCATTTCTCATGGTTCTCAGGCCGTGGCCCGTGGGGGCTGACCGCCGTCATCCGGGGGCCTCACCCCGGGAGCGGCAGTCCAGGAGCAGGTGGTGATCCAGCGAGCGAAGCCGCTGCGGCCGCCGACCCGCCCACCGCGGTCGCCAGCGCCACATACTGCGCCACCGGCACCTCCTCGGCGCGCCGCTGCAGATCGAAGACACCGCCGTAGCTGCGCTCAGTGAGCCAGCGGCCCAGCGTGTGGCGCAGCAGCTTGCGGCGCTGCGAGAAGGCCACCGCCACCAGGGCCTCCAGCAGGGCCGCGTCGACATCGGGGGGGGCCGGCAGGGGCAGCATGCGGACCACGGCGGAATCGACCCGCGGTGGCGGCTCGAAGGCCTCGGGTGGCACCTCCAGCACGGACTCGATGTCATAGCGCCACTGCAGCATCACCGAGAGCCGCCCGTAGTCCTTGCAGCCGGGTGACGCGGCCATGCGCAGGACCACCTCCTTCTGCAGCATGAAATGCTGGTCCTCGACCTGGTCCGCCCAGGGCAGCAGGTGAAAGAGGATGGGCGTGGAGATGTTGTAGGGCAGGTTGCCCACCAGGCGCAGCTTCAGGCCGGGTGGGCGCGGCAGGCTCGCAAAATCGACCCGCAGCACATCGGACTCGATCACGTCGAGCTCGGGGCGGCGGCGCAGCCTGGCGGCAAGATCGCGGTCGAGCTCGATCACGGTGAGCCGCTGGGCCCGCGCGACCAGCGGGTCGGTCATCGCGCCGAGGCCCGGACCGATCTCCACGAGGGCCTCGCCGGGGCGGGGGTCGATGGCGGCGACGATGGCCTCGATCACCGACCGGTCGGCCAGGAAATGCTGGCCGAAACGCTTGCGCGGGAGGTGCCTCACCCCTGCCAGCGGCCGCAGGGGTCGGGCGCCGTCACTGCGCCGCCTCGCGCATCTCCACATAGGCGCGGGCCCGCACGTCGCGGGCCCATTCCTCGTAGGCGGCCGCGAATTTCTGCTCGCGAATCATGTTGCGGGCCATCTCGCGCTGCTGCTTGCGGTCGACCGCCTGTTCCCGGCGCTCCGTCACCTGGATGAGGTGCACGCCGTAGCGCGAGACCACGGGGTTGGACATCTCGTTGGGCGCCAGCGGCTTCATGGCCTCCTCGAACTCGGGCACGAACTGGCCCGGCGCGGCCCAGCCGAGGTCGCCACCCTGGGACGCGCTGCCGTCCTCGGAATGTTCGCGGGCGAGCTGGGCAAAGCTCGCCGTTCCCGCCTCGACCTGTTTCTTGAATTCGGCCAGGCGGGCGATCGCCGCCTTCTGGCTGAGCTGGGCCGTGGTCCGCAGCAGGATGTGGCGTGATCGCGTCTGGGTGACCATCATGCCGCCCTCGCGCTTGTCGACCAGCTTGAGCACGTGAAAGCCCGCACCGGACTGGACCAGCCGGGCATGGACCTGGCCCGCACGCAGGCCCTGCACGGCCTCGACGAAGAGGTCGGGCAAGCGGTCCGCCGACCGCAGCCCGAGCGCACCGCCCTGCTCCTTCGCCCCGTTGGAGAGTTCGGCAACCAGCTTGCCGAAGTCCTCGCCGGCCATGGCCCGCGCCAAGGCCTTCTCGGCGATCGCGCGGCGCTCGGCCACCTCGGGGTTGGCCGCACCCTCGGGCACTGAGATCAGCAGCTGCGCCAGGTTGAATTCGGGCGGCGCCACCCCGCTGGCGCGCGAGGCCAGTTGTGCATCGATCTCGCTCTCGCTGATCTTGATCAGGGCCTGCACCTCGCGCTCCCGCACGCGCTCGAGCAGCAGCTGGTCGCGCAGATTGCGGCGAAAGCGGTCGTAGTCGATGCCCTCGCGCCTGAGCTGCTCCCGCAGCTGGCTGAGGGTGATGCGGTTCTGCGAGGCCACGTTGGCCACGGTGCGGTCGAGTTCGGCGGCATCGACGCGCACGCCGCTTTCGCGGGCATGGGTCAGCTGGGCGCGCTCATCGATGAGGCTCTCCAGTCCCTGCTTCAGCAGCGCATCGTCATCCGGCAGGCGCTGGCCGCTCTGCGCCGCCTCACGGCGGAGCGAGGCGACCCGCTGTCTCACCTCTGCATTGGTCACCAGCTCCTGGTTGACGACGGCGACGATGAAATCAGCGGGGCGCGACAGCGGTGCTGCCGGCTGGGCGGACCCTGCCAAGGGGGTCAAAGCCAGGCACAGGGCCACCAGCAGGGGCGCGCGATGGGCCGACAGGATCACAGAATGCAGCATCGCAGGCATGTCGTTCAGGGGGTCATGGTGTCAGGGCCGGCCACCCCGTCTGCGTCTTCTCGCAACAGTCGGTAGCCGGGGATATTGTCCCTCAGCACCCCGAGCGGATTTGAGCCCAGGCGCGACAGTCCCACCAGCTCGAGCTGGAGGAGCAGCCTCGTGGTCGCTTCGCTGCGCCCGGTCGACAGCCGCTCGGCCACGATGCGGGCGATCCAGCAGCCCGAGTCGTACTCGAAGCCGACGATGGCATCGGTCAGCCGGGAATCGGTGCGGCTGTAGTTGACGCGGCCCACCGTGTACCAGGCGCCCGGACACTGGGCGGCCGATGCGATGCGGGGTTTGGAGACGCCGTCCCGGGCAAGCGCGTCGCGCGCCTGCATGAAGGCGGCGGCCTCCCGACCCGGCGCGTTGAGCGGCCACTGCCAGCCCACTTCGATCTGGTCGCTGGGGGTGCCCGCCAGGGTCGGCTGGGGCGTCTGCACCGCAGCGCCGCGCGAATACCGGTAGGCCACATTGACGGTGCGCAGCGGCCCCGGGGAGTAGCGGGTGCTCAGGATGGAGCGCGCCACGCGGCTCTCGTCCGCGTCGTACTGCACCGTGCCCTCCACCCACCACTGCGGCACCAGGTTCGTGCCGGCCAGCAGCAGCAGGTCCGAGAGGCTGCGGGTGATCGGCGTTCCGTCGGCGGTGATGCGCTGGTCGCGCAGCAGGTAGCGCTGTGCCAGGCCCAGGCGCAAGGCCTCGGCGCCGGTCTGGCGGTCAAGGAAACGGGTGGTCACGCCGGCGGTGAGCTGGTGGGCGTCGGAGACGCGGTCGATGCCCGAGAACGCGCTGTCGGCGAAGATGGAGCTGAAGTTGAAGTCCAGCGGCGCACTGTCGAAGACCGGCAGCTGGGACTGGTCGCGGTACGGGGTGTGAACGTACAGCAGGCGGGGCTCCAGCGTCTGGATCAGGTCGCGGTCAAAGAGCCGGGTCCCGCGCTCCAGCACCCAGGCGCTGTCCAGCGCCACCGTGGGGATGACGCGCGAGCTGCGCCGCCGACCATCCGTCAGGGGCTGGTCGAGGTCGTAGGTGGCCGCATTGAAGGACAGGCGCGGGGTCACGGTCCAGCCCGGCGCGCCGGTCGGCCACCAGGGCCGCGACAGCGAGCCGACCGCATGCAGGCGGGCCCCGTCCTGCAGGGCCGGATCCTCGTTCGTGAAGCGGTTGGCCTCGGTCTCCCAGCGCCACTCCCAGCCCGCCGCCGCACCACTCTGGCGCAGGCCGATCTGGGGCTCGCGCTGGTAAGGCGCCACGATGCGGCTGGTCGGGTCCACGTCCTGCAGCACCTGCCAACGCTGGACGCGGGCATAGGCGACGATGTCGCCGTAGGGGTTGTCGATGCGGCGCGTGGCCAGGCCAAAGGCCGGCAACAGGCGGGGGGTCTGGCTGGGCAGGCTTCGCGAGAAATCCTTCCAGTAGTCATCGTCCGAGACACGCTGTATGCCGACGCGGTAATCGACTGTGCCAACCGCCTGGCCCTGCCAGCGCGCCTCGTGATCGACCAGCAGCGACCAACGTGAGTCGCCGGCCACCTTGTCATGCGGCAGCATGCGGGCTTCCAACTGCCCGCGGTAGTCGGGCTGAAGGTAGCGGAACTCGGTCCCCATGCCGGCGCCCCGCCGGCTGTAGAGGGTCGGCGTCAGCGTGGCGTCGAGGTGGGGGGCGATGTTCCAGTAATAGGGCGATGCCAGTTCCACCCCGCTCTTGTTGTCGACGTTGAACGAGGGCGGCAACCAGCCGGACTTGCGCGCCTCGGAGAGCGGGAAGCTCATCGTCGGCAGGGCGAGGATGGGCACGCCGTAGAAACGGACCACCGCGCCCTCGGCAAGGCCCTCTTCGGCCTCGGTGTCGAGCAACACCCGGTCGGTGGTCAAGACCCAGGCCGGATCGGGCGCCGGACAGCTGGTGTAGGTGGCGCCGGTGGCGATGCCGCGGTGGTCGTCGAGGAACTCGAAACGCTCGGCGGTGCCGCCCGCCTGGGTGCGCTCGAAGAAGTAGCTGGGCGAGCGGAACCAGCCCTCGAAGCGGCCCACCTTCAACTCCAGCTCCGGTCCGCGGAAGGTGCTGCCCTCGCGGCTGACCTCCACCGCTCCGCTGGCGCGCGCGGTGTCGGTGGGGAGGTCGTATTCGATGCGGTCGGCCTGGATGCGCAGCGAGCCACGCCGAAAATCGACCAAACCCTCGGCAACCGTTTCCTGGTCGGTGCGGCCGCTCAGCCGGTCGGCCTCGATGATCACGGGCACCTGGCCACCGACCGCCGGCAGCGCCGGACCGAATCGTCCGCGCGCCTCAGGCCCAGGCTGGAGCCCCGGGCCCGACTGGGCCCGCACCGAACCGACCATCCCGCCCGCGCCACTGACCAGGGCCAGGAGAATCGCCAGAGTCAGGGGCAACCTCGGCCTGCTGGTAGCGCCAAGGCGATCGCCCTTTGATGAAGGCCGCCAGGAGGGAATGAGGTGGTGCTGCAAGGAGGGAATCAGGCGGCGAGCGTTCCAGCGATTCCGGCGACCCCGCGCGCCGGATGACCGGCGCCGCGATGCCGGCCGGCAAAGACGATTTGTAGAATCGATTATTCCATGCGGTGCCCTGACGACCATCGTTCACCACCGCCGGCCGGTCAGGAGGTGGTGTGCGCCATCTCACCCTGGCCCCCGCAGGAAAGACTCGCCACGGCCCCGCCTGGCCGCATGCGCCTGAAAGATACGCCTTGACCACCGAATCCGCTGTTTCCTGGAGCGACCCCGAACGCCAGCTGGCCTTCATGCGTTGGCTGTCGTCCTTGCCACCCCAGCTCGGCATCGAGGCCGAGAGCCTGCGCCCGGCGAGCGCCGACGCGAGCTTTCGCCGCTATTTCCGCCTCGACACCGCCCAGGGCCCACGCATCGTGATGGACGCGCCGCCCGAGCGCGAGGACTGCGCGCCCTTTGTGCAGGTGGCCGCCGCATTGCGTGGGGGTGGTCTGCGCGTGCCGGAGGTGCTGGAGGGGGACCGTGGCCTGGGTTTCCTGATGCTCACCGACCTGGGCTCGACCACCTACCTCGCGGCCCTGAACGGTCCACCGCGGCTGGACGCCGCCCAGGCCAACGGGCTCTACCTCGGCGCCCTGGATTCGCTGGTGCGTTTACAGGGACTGCCGGTGCAGGCGCAGGTGCCGGCCTATGACCGGGCCCTGATGCGCCGCGAGCTGGACCTCTTTCCCGACTGGTACGTGGTGCGCCACTGCGGCGCCACCCTGACCGATCGCGAGCGTGATGTTCTGGAGCGCAGCTTCGCGCTGATCCTCGACGCTTGCCTGGCGCAACCCGCCGTGCTGGTGCACCGCGATTACCACTCCCGCAACTTGATGCGGCCCGACCCGACCGACCGTGACCAACGCCCCGGCGTGCTCGACTTCCAGGATGCCGTGTGGGGGCCGGTGAGCTACGACCTCGCCTCGCTGCTGCGCGACGCCTATGTCGAATGGGACGAGGAGGTCCAGCTCGATTGGGCGGTGCGCTATTGGGAAAAGGCCCGGCGCGCCGGCCTGCCGGTGGATGATGACTTTGGCGTCTTCTGGCGCGGCTTTGAATGGATGGGACTGCAGCGCCATCTCAAGGTGTTGGGCATCTTCGCGCGGCTGAGCCACCGCGACGGCAAGGATGGTTACCTGCAGGACCTGCCGCTGGTGTGGCGCTATGCGCACCGCGTGGCGATGCGCTACAGCGGGCTCAAGGGTCTGGCCCTGCTGCTGGAGCGGATGGCGGGCACGGCGCGGGAGTCGGGCTACACCTTCTGAACACCGCTGGAAACCGCGGGCTCCGGAGGGGAGCGCACCGCCGGCCTGCATTCCCTCCCTGCGGATTTCATGCAGACTCCCCACCCAGCGCATGCCGCTGAAGTCACCGGATCCTGAGTTGCCACGCTTTCACGTCGATCTCCCGCTCACGCCCGGCCTGGAGGCCGCCCTTCCCCCCGCGGCGGCGCGCCACGTGCAGGTGCTCAGGTTGCAGCCGGGCGCACCGATCACGCTCTTCGACGGCAGCGGGGCGGACTGGTCGGCCGAGGTGCTCGCGATGGGCCGCAGCGAGGTCCGCGTGCGCGTGGGTGAGGCCCAGCCGGTCGATAACGAACTGCCGCTGGCAGTGACGCTGGCCGTCGGGATGCCCGCCAACGAGCGCATGGACTGGCTGGTGGAGAAGGCCACGGAGCTCGGTGTGGCCACGATCCAGCCGCTGGTCTGCGCCCGCTCCGTGCTGCGCCTGGAGGGCGAGCGCGCTGATCGCAAGCGGGCGCATTGGCGCGGCATCGCCACCGCCGCCGCCGAGCAATGCGGCCGCGCCCTCGTGCCTGAGATCGCGCCAGTGCGATCGCTGGGTGCGTGGCTGCGGGCACTCCGCGGCGACGAGGCCGGTGGGGGCCGCGAGGACCGCTTCGTCCTCAGCTTGGCGCCGGGTGCCCAGCCCTGGACCACCGCCCTCGGCCGCCTGTCCGCGCAGGCCAGCGGGCCCCGCCGTCATTGGCTGCTGCTCAGCGGCCCGGAGGGCGGCCTGAGCCCCGAGGAAGACGCCCTGGCGCGCAGCGCGGGTCTGCGACCGGTGAGCCTGGGCCCGCGGGTGATGCGGGCCGAGACCGCGCCGATCGCGGCGCTGGCGGCACTGGGGTTGCTGTTGACACCGGCTGGCACGTCCGGGACCGACACCAGCGCATCGGGCCCTTGAACGACACAGCCCGCCGAAGGGCGGGCTGAGAAACAAGGTGAGCACGCTCCGGCTAGCGCAGCCGCCGAAGCTGGCGGGCCGGACAAGCCGCCCGGCTTACTTGCGGCGGAACTTGCGCAGCGCAGCGATCTGCGCCGCCATCGCCGCGAACTCGCTCTGGGCCGTGGCGAAGTCGATGTCGGACTTGGCGTTCTTCATCGCCTCCTCGGCACGGCGCTTGGCCTCCTCGGCCTTGGCCTCGTCGAGGTCATGGCCGCGGATGGCGGTGTCGGCCAGCACGGTCACGCGGTCAGGCTGGACCTCAAGGATGCCGCCGGCCACGAAAACGAACTCCTCTTCGCCGCTGCTGCCGTCGGCATTGGCGCGCTGGACGCGAACCGCGCCGGGCTTGATGCGGGTGATCAGCGGCGTGTGGCGGGGGTAGATGCCGAGCTCACCCATCTCGCCGGGCAGCGCAACGAACTTTGCCTCGCCCGAGAAGATCAGCGCCTCGGCGGACACGACGTCGACGTGGATGGTGGCCATGGTTTGCTCCGTGCGAGAAGGTTGCGAAGAAGTTCAGGAAGCAAGCAGTCGGGTGTCAGGCTAGGCGCTGCGCAGAAGCGGGTTCGAGTCCGCTGAGCACGGCAACAACGGCTGACGCCCGAATGCGCCGCTTACTGGATCTTCTTCGCCTTTTCGAAGGCTTCGTCGATCGTCCCAACCATGTAGAAGGCCTGCTCGGGCAGCGAGTCACACTCGCCGGCCACGATCATCTTGAAGCCGCGGATGGTTTCCTTCAGCGGCACGTACTTGCCGGGCGAGCCCGTGAAGACCTCGGCCACGTGGAAGGGCTGCGAGAGGAAGCGCTGGATCTTGCGGGCGCGCGACACGGCGAGCTTGTCTTCCGGCGCCAGCTCATCCATGCCCAGGATGGCGATGATGTCGCGCAGTTCCTTGTAGCGCTGCAGGATGGCCTGCACGGCGCGGGTGGTGCTGTAATGCTCCTCGCCGACCACGTTGGGATCGACCTGGCGCGAGGTCGAGTCCAGGGGGTCCACCGCGGGGTAGATGCCCAGGGAGGCGATGTCACGCGACAGCACCACGGTGGCGTCCAGGTGGGCGAAGGTGGTGGCAGGCGAGGGGTCGGTCAGGTCATCCGCCGGCACGTAGACGGCCTGGATCGAGGTGATCGAGCCCACCTTGGTGGAGGTGATGCGCTCCTGCAGGCGACCCATTTCCTCAGCCAGCGTTGGCTGATAACCCACCGCCGACGGCATCCGGCCCAGCAGCGCGGACACCTCGGTGCCGGCCAGCGTGTAGCGGTAGATGTTGTCTACGAAGAAGAGCACGTCCTTGCCTTCGTCGCGGAAGGACTCGGCGATCGTCAGGCCG
>CAISYQ010000143.1 GCA_903889735.1 uncultured Methylibium sp. | reverse complement strand
GTCGATCTGCGTTACTACAACATCATCTACGACGCGGTCGACGAGATCAAGTCGGCGATGACCGGCATGCTGGCGCCGGAGCAGAAGGAAGAGCTCATCGGCACGGCCGAGATCCGCACAGTGTTCGTGGCTTCCAAGATCGGCACAGTGGCCGGCTCCATGGTCACCTCTGGGGTCGTTCGCCGCGGAGCGCGCTTCCGCCTGCTGCGCGAGAACGTGGTGGTCTACACCGGCGAGATCGATTCGGTGCGCCGCCTGAAGGACGATGTTCGCGAGGTCAAGGAAGGCTTCGAGTGCGGCATCAAGCTGAAGAACTACAGCGATATCCGCGAAGGCGATCAGCTGGAGTTCTTCGAGATCAAGGAAGTGGCCCGAACGCTGTAAGGCGGACCTTGCTCTTCCCGAACAAGCCCCGCCTTCCGAAAGAAGGCGGGGCTTGTCGCTTCGAGCGGCCCTGAAACACCATGAAACACAAGCGCGCCATCCCCAACCGCGGTTTCCGCGTGGCCGACCAGATCCAGCGGGATGTGGCCGACCTGATCCGTGACCTGAAGGATCCACGGGTCGGCATGGTCACGGTTCAGGCGGTCGAGGTCACGCCCGACTACGCCCACGCCAAAATCTATTTCTCCGTCCTGATGGGCGAACCAGAGGCATGCCAGACCGCCCTCAACGAGGCCGCCGGTTTCATCCGCAACGGGCTCTTCAAGCGGCTGCAGATCCACACCGTGCCGACCCTGCATTTCCTCTACGACCGCACCACCGAGCGGGCGGCCGACCTCAGTGCCCTGATTCATCGGGCCAACGCCACGCGCGCCAAGGATGATTGAGTTGCCCTTGATCGCCCAGACCCCGGACCTTGAAACCCACAGAGCGCCGAAGCACCGCCCGGCAGCGGGTGGCCCGCGTCCAGCACGCCAGCCCCGCCGTGCCCTGCACGGTGTACTGCTGCTCGACAAGCCTCTGGGATGGTCCAGCAACGACGCCCTGCAGAAGGTCAAGGGCATGCTGCGGGCGGAGAAGGGCGGCCACACCGGCACGCTCGACCCACTGGCCACGGGGCTGCTGCCGCTCTGTTTCGGTGCGGCCACCAAGTTCTCGCAGGTCAGCCTGGACGCTGACAAGACCTACCACGCCACCGTCCAACTGGGTATCACCCGTGTCGGAGGTGACCTCGAAGGCGAAGTGATCGAGACCCGCCCGGTTACCTTTGACGCAGCCGCATTGCGCGATGCCTGCGCCGCACTGACCGGCCGCATCGAGCAACTGCCGCCCATGCAATCGGCCCTGAAGCACGAGGGGCGGGCGCTCTACGAATACGCCCGCGCGGGTGTTGATGTGGTGCGCGCGCCGCGCAGCGTCACGGTTCACCGTCTCGACATCCTGGGCTGGCAGCATGACGTCCTGGACATCGAGGTCTGCGTGAGCAAGGGCACCTACATCCGCACACTGGCCGAGGACCTGGGCCGCCTGCTGGGTTGTGGCGCTCATTTGACGGCGCTGCGGCGGGTGTGCAGCGGCTCGCTCGGGCTTGCTGAGTCGATCACGATAGAGGCCCTGGATGCGCTCGAGCCGGCACAGCGCGAGGCCCGCCTCCTGCCGCCCGACGCCCTGCTGGCCGCCTGGCCTGCAGTGCACCTCGCGGCCGATGACGCGGGGCGCTTTCTCTCCGGCGTGCGCCGCCGCCTGGGCCTGAGCGACTGCGAGGCGGTGCGCGTCTACGGGCCCGCGCCGCATCCACGGCCCGGTGCCGAAAGCGATGCGGTCTTCCTGGGCAGCGCCCATCTGAAAGCCGGTGAATTGATCCCGGGGCGGCTCCTGAGTCCGCCCGAAGTGCAGGCCCTGGCCGACAGCGCCTCACCCCCAGTGAATTCGAATTGAAGCAAGCGAGTACGACATGACGAACCCTCTCCAAAGCCGCCAGATCCGCAACATCGCCATCATTGCGCACGTTGACCATGGCAAGACCACCATGGTCGACCAGCTGCTGCGCCAGAGCGGCACCTTCGCCGAGCACGAGAAGATCGTCGACACCGTGATGGACAGCAATGCCATCGAGCGCGAGCGCGGCATCACCATCCTGGCCAAGAACTGCGCGGTCAGCTGGGAAGGCACCCACATCAACATCGTCGACACCCCCGGACACGCCGACTTCGGCGGTGAAGTGGAGCGCGCGCTGTCCATGGTCGATGGTGTGGTGCTCCTGATCGACGCCCAGGAAGGCCCGATGCCGCAGACCCGCTTTGTCACGAAGAAGGCGCTGGCGCTGGGCCTCAAGCCCATCGTCGTGGTCAACAAGGTCGACAAGCCGGGCGCCAAGCCTGACGCCGTCATCAACGCCGCCTTCGACCTGTTCGACAAGCTCGGCGCCAACGACGAGCAGCTGGACTTTCCCGTGGTTTATGCCTCAGGCATCAACGGCTGGTCCTCGCTGGTCGAAGGCGAGCGCGGCGAACAGTGGGGTCCCGACATGTCGGCCCTGTTCAATACCGTGCTCAAGCATGTGCCAGCCCATGAGGGCGATCCGTCCGCGCCGCTGCAGCTGCAGATCTCGGCGCTGGACTACTCGACCTTTGTCGGCCGCATCGGCGTGGGTCGCATCAGCGCGGGCACCATCAAGCCCGGCATGGACGTGTTGGTGATGGAAGGCCCGGGCGGCAAGAGCAGCAAGGGCCGCGTCAACCAGGTGCTGACCTTCCAGGGGCTGGACCGGGTGCAGGTCACCGAAGCTGGCCCGGGCGACATCGTCATCATCAACGGCATCGACGAGATCGGCATCGGGGTGACCGTGACCGATCCCCTGAATCCTCAGCCGCTGCCCATGCTGATGGTCGACGAGCCGACGTTGACGATGAACTTCTGCGTCAACAACAGCCCGCTGGCGGGGCGCGAGGGCAAGTACGTCACCAGTCGCCAGATCTGGGACCGCCTCCAGAAGGAGTTGCAGAGCAATGTGGCGCTGCGCGTCAAGGAGACCGACGAGGACGGCATCTTCGAGGTGATGGGCCGCGGCGAACTGCACCTGACCATCCTGCTGGAGAACATGCGCCGTGAGGGCTATGAGCTTGCGGTGAGCAAGCCGCGCGTGGTCTTCCAGGACATCGATGGCGTGAAGTGCGAGCCCATCGAGCTCGTTACCGCCGACGTTGAGGAACAGCACCAGGGCGGCGTGATGCAGGCGCTCGGCGAGCGCCGGGCCGAGCTGGTCAACATGGAGCCGGATGGCCGCGGGCGCGTGCGCCTGGAGTACCGCATCCCGGCTCGCGGCCTGATCGGGTTCTCGAACGAGTTCATGAACCTGACCCGCGGATCGGGCTTGATCGCCAACATTTTCGACGGCTACGAGCCGCACAAGGGCGAGATCGCCGGCCGCAAGAATGGTGTCTTGATCAGCATGGACGCGGGCGAGATCTTCACCTACGCGCTGGGCAAGCTCGACGATCGTGGGCGCATGTTCGTCAAGCCCAACGACCCGGTCTACGAGGGCATGATTGTTGGCATCCACAGCCGCGACAACGATCTCGTGGTCAATGCCACCCGTACCAAGCAGCTGACCAACTTCCGCGTCAGCGGCAAGGAAGACGCCATCAAGATCACCCCGCCGATCGACCTGACGCTGGAATATGGCGTTGAGTTCATCGACGACGATGAGCTCGTTGAGATCACGCCCAAGAGCATCCGCGTGCGCAAGCGCCACCTGTCGGAACACGACCGCAAGCGGGCCTCGCGGGAAACCGCCTGATCGCCTGATCCACGGGCCGGGCTGGTCTCGACGGTTCAGCGTCGCAGCGCAGGGGATGGCAGATGCAGATCCTTGCCGGCGCCACCACGCTCGAGGTCGAGGTTGACGGCCCGGATCAAGGCGAGCCGCTGCTGCTGATCATGGGCCTGGGCATGCAGTTGATCGCCTGGCCCGAGGGGCTGGTCGAGCAGCTGGTGGGCCGGGGTTTTCGGGTGATCCGCTTCGACAACCGCGATGCGGGCCGCTCGCAGCGCTTCGATGCCCTGAACACGCCCCACCCGATGTGGCAGGGCCTCAGGTACGCCCTGCACATGCCCTTGCAGGCGCCCTACACGCTGAGCGACATGGCAGACGATGCACGGGCGCTGCTCGATGCCTTGGACATCCGCGCTGCCCATGTGTGCGGCGCCTCGATGGGCGGCATGATCGCGCAGCACTTGGCGGCCTGCGCTCCCGCGCGCGTGAAGAGCCTCACCTTGATGATGAGCAGCTCCGGCGCGCGCTCACTGCCGGGCCCGAAGGCGGCGGCGCGCCTGGCCTTCCTGGGTCGGCCTGTCACGCCCACGCCGGAGGCGATGCTTGCGCATTACCTCCGACTCTTCCAGGCGATCGGCAGCCCGGCCTACCCAACGCCGGAAGCCACCCTGCGCGCCACCATCCTGCGCGGCCTGCAGCGCGGCGGCCTGGACGCCGGCGCCGGCGTGGCCCGTCAGCTCGCCGCCATCGGCGCCGACGGCGACCGCACGCCCATGCTGGCCTCGCTGACGACGCCCACCCAGGTGATTCACGGCCAGTCTGACCCGCTGCTGCCCCTGGCCCATGGTCGCCAGCTGGCCCAGGCCATCCGCCACGCCCGGCTGGAGGCCGTGCCTGGCATGGGGCACGACCTGCCGGCCCCGTTGTGGCCGCTGTTCGCGGATTGCATCGAGAGCGCGTCGCGTCGGGCCGCCTGAGCTGTGAGCCTGCCGCTTCCCAAGCCCTTCATGCGCATTGAACCCCTCCGCCAGCGCCTGCGCGATCTCGGCGCCAAGCCCGGCCATGAGCAGGCGGTGTTGCGCCGCTGGGCGCAGGCCCTGCCGCGGCGCGAGGGCGGGCCGCAGCGAAGCGGCATCCTGCCGCAGGCGCTGCTGGCGGCCCTGCCAGGGATCGAGGCCGAGCTGCAGGCGCTGGCGCGGCTGGCCTCGGCGCACCCGGGCGAAGATGGCTCGGAGCGCCTGCTGCTCGCCCTGGCCGACGGCGAGACCGTGGAGGCCGTGCTGTTGCCGCGCGACGGCCTGTGCGTCTCCACCCAGGTGGGCTGTGCTGTCGGCTGCGTCTTCTGCATGACGGGGCTCGGCGGCCTCACGCGCCAGCTGGGCAGCGCCGAGATCGTGGCGCAGGTGGCGCTGGCCCGGGGCCGGCGTGCGGTCAAGAAGGTCGTCTTCATGGGCATGGGGGAGCCGGCCCACAACCTGGACAACGTGCTGGAGGCCATCGAGCTCCTGGGCACGGCCGGCGGCATCGGCCACAAGAACCTGGTGTTCTCCACAGTGGGCGACCCGCGCGCCTTCGAGCGGTTGCTGGCCCTGGGTCCCGGCCGTGTGCGCCCGGCGCTGGCCCTCTCGCTGCACGCCACCGACCCGGCCTTGCGCGAGCGCCTGCTGCCGCGCGCCCCCCGCATGGCGCCAGCCGAGCTGGTGGCGCGCAGCGAGGCCTATGCCCGCGCCACGGGCTACCCAGTCCAGGTGCAGTGGACCCTGCTCGAGGGCGTCAACGACACCGAGGCCGAGGTCGACGGCATCGCCCGCCTGCTCGCCGGCAAGTACGCGGTGATGAACCTGATTCCCTACAACGCCGTGGCCGACCTGCCCTGGCAGCGGCCCGCCTGGGAGCATGCCGCGGCCATGGCGCGCTCGCTGCACCGCCGCGGCGTGCTGACCAAGCTGCGGCGCTCGGCGGGGCAGGACGTGGAGGGCGGCTGCGGCCAGTTGCGGGCGCGTGCGGCGGGGGAGGGCGTGCGCCGGATCGCGATCCACCCCGCGCCCCTGGACCAGCCCTGACCCGACGCTCGGCGAGGGCCAGCAAGTCGACGAGCGGGTTGAACCTTCCGTCCGGCTCGGCGGCGTCGGTCGGGCGGGATGCCCGGCCCAGCGAGCTTCAGCGCGCTGTCTGCAACCTCAACCGGCGCGCCGACTCCTCGGCCCGGGCGTCGTCGATCTCGCGCAGCACCCCGCCGACGTCGGCGATCCCGGTCTTCTGCTCAAAGTGACCCGTCAGGGGCACGCCCGGCCTCAGCATCCCGCGCTCGTAAAGGTCCCAGATCTCGGGGCCGTAGGCTGTGGGCAGCAGGTCGGGGGCAAAGCGGCCGACCCAAACGCGCAGGTTGTCAACGTCCCGCAGCAGCATGCTCTGCGCGTGGTTGTTGCCGGCGGCGTCGATGGCTTGCGGCAGGTCGATGATCACGGGGCCGTCCGCCGCCAGCAGGATGTTGAACTCCGACAGATCCCCGTGCACCACACCGGCACCCAGCATGCGGACCACCTCCTCGATCAGCGTCGCATGGTGGGCTCGCGCCTCCTCGGGTGTGAAGAGCACATCGTTCAGGCGCGGCGCAGCGTCGCCCTGGGCGTCGGTCACCAGTTCCATCAGCAGGACGCCGTCGCAGAAGTTGTGAGGCTTGGGCACGCGCACTCCGGCGCCGGCCAGGCGGTAGAGGGCGTCGACCTCGGCACTCTGCCAGGCCGCCTCGCTGGCCTGGCGGCCGAAACGGGTGCCCTTGGCCATGGCGCGGGCCTGGCGGGTGTTCTTGACCTTGCGGTTCTCGGTGTAGTCCACCGCCTGGCGGAAGCTGCGCTCGGTGGCTTCCTTGTAGATCTTGGCGCAGCGGGTCTCCTCGCCGCAGCGCACCACATAAACCGTGGCCTCCTTGCCGCTCATCAACTGACGCACCACGGTGTCGATCAGACCTTCCTCGACCAGCGACTGCAGTCTCTTCGGTGTTTTCATGACCGCGATTCTGCGCTGGGAATCGCGCGCGGCGGCTTGGCGGCCGCCTCAAGATGAACGAGCTCGCCCACGGCGGGCGCGCATGCCGAGTCTGCAAACAGACCTGCGAACGGGCCTGCGCCGGCTTCGAATGCCGCGCCAGGCCTGCCCTCGCTCAGCTCATGGCAAATCCGGCATAGCCCTGGGCCGCGACCTCATCGCATTTCTGCCGGTAGGTGCCCACCCCGCCGATGTAGGAGAGCAGGCGGCGCGGCTTGCCCTCGACGTTCGAGCCCATGTACCAGGAGTCGGTCTTGGTCACGAGCGTGGCATTGGCGAGCTCGTCGTGGTGCTTCACCCAGGCGTCTTCGAATTCCGCCGTGGCCTCGATGACCGAGACCCCCTTCTGGCGCAGGTGGGCGATGCAGCGGGTGATCCACTCGGTCTGCTGCTGCAGGCAGGTCGTCATGTTGCACAGCGCGGCCGAAGGTGCCAGCGGCGCTCCGGTGGTGAAGAGGTTGGGGTAGCCATGCACCTGCAGGCCCATGGTGGTGCGGATGTCCCGGTTCCAGTCGTCCTTCAGCGAACGGCCGCCGCGGCCGCGGATGTCGATGCGGGTGAGCGCACCGGAGCCAGCGTCGAAGCCGGTGGCCAGGATCAGCACATCCAGCTCGTAGACCGTGCCGTCGGCCAGCTTGACGCCCTCGGGGGTGACTTCAACGATCCGGTTGTGCTTGACGCTCACGAGCTCGACGTTCGGCTGGTGGTAGACCTCGAGGTAGCGGGTCTCCAGGGGCACGCGGTGGGTGCCGAAGCCGTAGTCGGTCGGGATCAGCAGCTCGCACAGGCGAGGGTCCTTCAGGCGTTCGCGCATCTTCTCGCGAACGAACTCCGACACCTCGTGGCTGGCGGCCTCGTCGGTGAACATCTCCACGCAAGTGGCCAGCCACAGCTTGAGCGAGCCGTTCTTCCAGTTGTCTTCCAGGATCTCGCGACGCCGGGCCGGCGACAGCTCCGCCCAGGGGCCGTTCTCGAAGTCGTATTCAAAACCCGAGAAGGTATGCGGCAGGGTCTTCTGCAGTTCCTCGAAGCGCGCCTTGTAGGCGGCCACCTCGGCCGGGCCGTAGGCCGGGTTGTTCATCGGGGTGATGTACTGAGGGCTTCGCACGAAGACCTTCAGCTCGCCGACCTGGGAGGCGATGGTCTGGATCACCTGGATGCCAGTGGCGCCGTTGCCGACCACGCCCACCCGCTTGCCGGTGAGGTCGATCGGCTCCTTCGGCCAGCGCGAGGTGTGGAAGATTCGGCCCTTGAATCGGTCCTGGCCGGGGAAGAGGTTGGCCATCGGCGCGGACAGCATGCCAGTGCAGGACACCAGGTATTGCACGTCGTAGACCTTGCCGGAGCCGGCGGTCACCGCCCAGCGGCCCGTGGCTTCGTTGAAATGCGCGGACGCGACGGTGGTGCCGAAATCGATGTCCTTGCGCAGGTCGAGGCGGTCGGCCACGTAGTTCATCCAGGTCTCGATCTCCGCCTGGCCTGGGAAGCGCTGGCTCCAGCTCCAGCCCTTGTAGAGATCCTCGGAGAAGAGGTACTGGTAGATGTAGCTTTCAGAGTCGAACTTGGCGCCCGGGTAGCGGTTCCAGTACCAGGTGCCACCCACGCCGGTGGCCGTATCGACCGCCTTGACCGACAGGCCTTGTTCCCGCAGCTGGTGGAGCTGGTACAGGCCGGCAACGCCGGCCCCGATGATCAGTGCATCCAGCCGGGTCGAGCCCCCGGTGCCCTGGGCCGTGGTGTTCTTGTCTGACATGAACTTGATCTCCTGATACTTCGGTTGAGGGCTGCTGCCCCCTGGTTTTCATCGGGGTGTGTGGACGACAAACGATGCGGCCAAACCCATGGTCTTGCATGAGCGACGATGAGTCTGCCATCGGCGATCAGGCCATTGATCGCGGGTTTTTACCAAGTCACCCCTCTGGGTAGGGGGCGCCGAGCTGCGTGCTGCATGGACAAGCCTCACAGTCCTTGCAGACCGGCATTCAGATGCCCCCCGGTTGGCTTCATCGCCCAGGTATCCTTGGCATCCAAACGCCCGATCGACCCCATGATCAAGGCGCCACTCCCTGCCCCTTGACCGACACGATGGCCCTGCCTGAGGAAACACTCGATCCCACGTTGGATGCGAAGCCCTCGTCCTGGCGCCTCTGCGTCGCTCCGATGATGGATTGGACGGATCGCCACTGCCGGGTCTTCCACCGGCTGCTGAGCCGCCACGCCCGGCTGTACACCGAGATGGTGACCACCGGAGCCTTGCTGCACGGCGACGTGCCTCGGCATCTGGATTTCGACGCGTGCGAGCACCCGGTGGCGCTGCAGCTGGGGGGCAGCGAGCCGGCGGATTTGGCGGCCTGCGCCCGCTTGGGCGAGCGTTGGGGTTATGACGAGATCAACCTCAATTGCGGCTGCCCCAGCGAGCGGGTGCAACGCGGCGCTTTTGGCGCCTGCCTGATGGCCGAGCCGACGCTGGTGCGTGACGGCGTGAAGGCGATGGTCGACGCGGTGGGCATCCCGGTGACGGTGAAGCACCGCATCGGCATCGACCGCGGCGAGGACTACGGCTTCGTGCGCGACTTCGTCGGCACGGTGGCCGAGGGCGGCTGCCGGGTGTTCATCGTCCACGCCCGCAATGCCTGGCTGCAGGGCCTGAGCCCGAAGGAAAACCGCGAGATCCCGCCGCTGCGCCACGAGGCCGTGCACCGCCTCAAACACGATTTCCCGGAGCTCACGATCGTCATCAACGGTGGCCTGAACACCGAGGCGCAGATCGCTGCGCAGCTGGAGGCCGTGGACGGCGTGATGGTCGGCCGCCATGCGTACCACGAGCCCTGGTCCCTGGCGGACTGGGACGCTCGCTTCTTCGGCGCCGGGCCGTTGCCCACGGCACTGTCGCGTGAGGCGGCTGAGGCGGCCTGGGTGGACCACCTGGAGGCTGTTCATGCCGCGGGCCGGTCGTGGATGAGCGCCATGCGGCACGCGATGGGCCTGTGGAATGGCCAGCCCGGCGCCCGCCGTTGGCGTCAGGTCTGGAGCGATCACCGGCTGCGCGAGCGATCGCCCCGCGAGGTCCAGCGCCTGGCCACCGAGGCCAGATGCCAGGGCTTGGCGGCGGCCCTGGCCGCCTGATCGGGTGCGACGGCGCTCCGGGCTTGCGATCGGGTTCGGCTGCGCCCTGGACTCCCCCCTACCAGAAGCGACCGCGCGCCGGCCGCCAGGTGGCCAGCACCACGCCGGCCAACGCCAGCATCAGCGCCACCGCCTGCAGCAGATGCAGGCGTTCCCCCAGAAAGAGCATGCCGGTGGCGGCAGCCCCCACCGGCAGCATCACGGTGAAGACGCCCGCCCGCGCGGCCGGGACCCGCTGCATGCCCTTCATCCAAAGCCAGACACCCACCATGCTCGCGGCCAGCGAATAGAAGACCAAAAGCGCCCAGGCCGTGGCGGGTACCGCGGCGAAGTCGAAGGACCGGGCCTGCCACAGCCCGAAAGGGGTGGCCAGGGCCAGTCCCCAGAGGTTGATCAGCGCGCTGATGCGGCGCGGCGACACCCGGCCGCTCAGGCGCTTGCCGATCACCACATAGCTGGCTTCGCACAAGAGCGCGCCCACCAGCAGGGCATAGCCCAGGGCGAGCGGGCCCGGGGCGGTGGTCAGAGCCTCTGCCGCGGCGGTCGGGCCATCCGAGCCGGTCCACCCGGCCCCACCCGGATTCGCCGGCCGCGTGACCGCCAGCAGCGCGATGCCGGCCACCCCGCAGGCGATGCCGGCCGCCACAGGCCGCCCGATGCGCTCGCCAAGGAAGACGCGCGAGAGCAGCGCCACCGCCGCGGGGATGGCCGACATGACCACCCCGGCCGCCAGCGCCGAGGTCATGGACACGCCGTAGAGCATGAAGATCGAGAAGAGAAAATTGCCGAGCACGCTCTCCCAGAAGAGCAGTCGGCGGTCGCTGGCAGACAGGGCCGGTTCGCCGGGCGCGGGCCGCACCCAATGCGCCATGGCCACCGCCGCGATGCCGAAGCGCAGCCAGGCCAGCAGCAGGACCGGGAAGCTCGCCACCAGCAGCTTGGACAGGCCGACGTAGCTGCCAACCAGCGCCATACTGGCGCCCAGACAGGCGTAGGCGCCCCAAAGGGCGGATCGGGGCGGCAGACCGCTCACGCGGCCGACGCCTGGCGCTGGC
>CAISYQ010000142.1 GCA_903889735.1 uncultured Methylibium sp. | reverse complement strand
GTGGAGCGGGGCCCGGTAGTACAGCTTCACGTCATGGAAGGGATCGGTCAGGATCTTCACCATCCAGACCAGGCCCGTCTGCAAATCCTCTTGCCACCACAACTGCATCACGCGGAACAACAGGCCCGCGACACCCAAGGCCAACCAGGCCATGCCGACATCGTGGACGAACTCTTGCCCGGAGGTGGCCGCCTGGATCATCCCGAAAAGCGACGGCTCGATCCAGAGCACCAGCGGCAACAGCAGCCACACGCTCATCAGCACGATCTTGCGACGGATGTTGTAGCCGACCTTGATCTCCTCCTTGTGCTCATCGGTGACCTGGTTCACGTGGTCGTAACCGCGAGGCTCGAAGAAGAAGTGACCAGCCTGGCGGCTGGTCATGGAGACGCACCATGCCAGCAACGCGGCCCATGCTGGCTCGACAAACAAGAGGCCGTAGGCTGTGATGAAACTCAGCGCGCTGACCAGATGCAGGCTCTGGTTGATTCGGCTGTGGTGGTAGTAGCGATGGTCATCCCAGCGCTGTTCGGCAAGTGATTTCAAAAAACCGTTCACAGTAGACCTTCCCAGCTTGTGCATCCAACGCTTCACTGAGCGTCGGAATGACACGATGGTGACGGTTGCTCGTGAAAATTACATGACGATACCGTCCCGGTCCGCCTTGCAGCGCAGTCGATTGACCGTCATCGAATTGTTATGCGCACACCGCATCATCAATCGATGGACTCTGCCGTTGCTTCGGATATCTTGGTCGACAACTATCCCGCGGCGCATCGATCGCTCCGTATCGCCTTCGTGACGGAGACCTATCCACCCGAGGTCAATGGCGTGGCTATGACGACGGCCCGTGTGGTCGAGGGTCTGCGGCAACGCAACCACGACATCCAGTTGATCCGCCTGAGACAAGGTGCTCATGAGCTTGCCCGCCACCCAGAGGGCGCGCCGCAATGCACAGCACCCGAGACCCGCGGCACATCGATCGGTGGGGGGGCCCGCATGCACGAGGTGCTGATGCGTGGCCTCCCGATACCGAGCTACCCCAACCTGCGAATGGGTGTGCCTTGCAAGCGCCTGCTCGTGAAGACCTGGTCGACCCGGCGGCCTGATGTCGTCCACATCGCAACCGAAGGGCCGCTGGGGTGGTCGGCGTTACAAGCGGCGCTGCACCTGAAGCTGCCTGTCACCTCGGATTTCAGGACCAACTTCCACGCCTACAGCCGCCATTACGGCATCGGTTGGTTGCACAAACCGATCATGGCCTACCTGCGCAAGTTTCACAACCGCACCCTCTGCACAATGGTGCCCACGGAAGCCTTGAGGCGTGACCTCGAAGCCTCGGGTTTTCGCAACCTGACCGTGGTGAGCCGCGGCGTGGATACGGCCCAGTTCAGCCCAGGCCGGCGTGACGAGACGCTGCGGCAGGAATGGGGTGCGTTGCCACAGGACCTGGTGGTCGCGCATGTCGGCCGCGTGGCTTCGGAAAAGAATCTCACCTTGCTGGCCGCTGCGTTCGAGGCCATTCAGCGCAAAGATTCCCGCGCCCGACTCGTGATGGTGGGGACCGGTCCCCTGATGCCTGAGTTGCGCTTGCGCTGCCCGACGGCTGTGTTCGCCGGCCAGCGCACGGGCGACGATCTGGCCCGCCACTATGCATCGGCCGATCTCTTCCTGTTTCCCAGTCTGACCGAGACCTTTGGCAACGTCACCCCCGAGGCCATGGCCAGTGGCCTGCCCGTGGTGGCGTTCGACTACGCGGCCGCCGCTCAACTGATCAATCAGGGGGAGAACGGCGTGCTGGTGCCCTTCGGCGACAGTCAAACTTTCATCTCCCGCTCGTTGGACTTGGCACTTGACACACGCCGGCGCCAGACACTCGGCGGCATGGCGCGGCGCTCCGCCTGTGAGTGGGGGTGGGAGAGGGTGGTGCCTCACTTCGAGGCCGTGCTGGCCCGGGCGATGTCCCCGGTCGGCGCGCTTTAATCTCGAACGAGCAAACTCCGACCCACAACCTCCATCCCGTCGGGAGGCTCAACAGGACGGATCACGGCTCGTGGCCTGCTTCGGCGGCTTGAGGATTACCAGCACCCGCAACCTGGTCATCTCCGTCAGTGCGGTGACAGTTGGCCTTCGCCAACTGCGTCGCGCGCCCGCTCGCGCAACATCAGCATGGTGATGGCCGCAGCGATCACGAGACCGAAGCCACAGAGCAGGGACACGATCCCGACCTCCAACGCCAGTAAGCCCGCGTAGATGGCGAGCATGCCAAGCACGCTGGCGTTCTCGTTGAATCCCTGCACGGCCACCGATCTGCCCGCACTGAGCAAGCTGCAGCCGCGATGCTGCAACAGGGCGTTCAGCGGCACAACCATGACCCCACCCACAGCGCCCACGACCACCAGCAACGCGGCGGCCAACCAAACATCGGTGGCGAGGGCGAGGATGGGCATCAAGAGTCCGAGAACGACACCGGCACCGAGCATGCGCTTGGCGCCCGACAAAGGAATCCAGCGACCCGCCGCAGACGCACCAAACACGACGCCCACCGCCACCGCCGCCTGCATGTAGGCAGCCCGATCGAGCGGCAAGCCCAGGTTTTCAGCCGCCCAGCGCAGTACGGCGAACTGCAGCGTGGCGCCGACACCCCAAAAGATCGTGGTGACCGCCAGCGACAGTCCGCCATCCCGGTCTCTCCAGAGAGTGCGGTTCGCCTGCCAGAACTCCCGCATCAACACCAGCGGACGGCGGGGCGCTGCGGGATACCGGACACCACTGTCAGGAACGCCGATATTCAGGAGCGCGGCCAAGGCGTAGACGCCAAGCAGAGCCAGCAGCGACCCCCCCAACAAGCCAGTTGAATTCAGGCCGCCTGCATAAAGACTGGAGACCGCGGTTTCATTCCAAGGGGACTGCAGCACCCAGGGGCTGACCAGCAAGCCACCAAGCACGGCGCCGCACAGCGCTGCGCAGACCACCGTGACCTCGATCCAACCATTGGCTGCGACAAGTTGGTCGCAACCGACGACCTCGGTGACGAGACCGTACTTGGCAGGCGCATAGGCGGCCGCGCCGAAACCAACCACGGCATAGGCGATTGCCGGATGCACCCCCCACAGCAATGCCAACACGCCGACGACCTTCACGCCGTTCATCCACGCCATCAGTCGTTCCTTGCGCATGGCATCAGCCATCGGACCCAGGAAGGGGGCCAGCAGCACATAGGAGGCCGTGAAGCCCAGCTTCAGGACCGGTGCCCACCATCCTGGCCAGCCCTGGACCTCGAGGACACCGATGACGACGATCAGCAGCGCGTTGTCAGCCAGGGCAGACGCAAACTGCGCCGCGATCAGCCAGTGAAAACCAGGGGGCATGCGGGCCTAGGGGGGTGGCTAGCCGCCAGCCGACGCACGCACGGCTTGAGGAGGAAGCGGGTGGTCGCCAGAGGCCGGAAGGACTCTCTTGAGGAAACGTGACATCACCTCTCGAGGATCCGACCCCCGCGTGATCACTTGATGACAAGCCATGCCGCCTGTGGATCCGGCCGCACTCGTTGCCGACGGCGGTCGGCTGCCCCGTGATGGGCCAGCCCTCGAACCAACCAGGGTCGTGACCCCCACGAGAGACCGATCCGCGCGACCCGCGCGGCCTCACCCCAGCCAGCCGCGGCGCCGGAAATAGACGAAGGGCGCGATGGCGCTGGCCAGCATCAGGGCCAGGGCGAAGGGGTAGCCATAGGCCCAGTCGAGTTCGGGAAACCAGCTGCGGAAGTTCATGCCGTAGATGCTGGCGATCAGCGTGGGCGGCAGGAAGGCCACGCTGGCCACCGAGAAGATCTTGATGATCTTGTTCTGGTTGATGTTGATGAAGCCGACGATGGCGTCCATCAGGAAGTTGATCTTGTCGAACAGGAAGGCGGTGTGCGAATCCAGCGAGTCGAGGTCGCGCAGGATCTGGCGCGCCTCCTCGAACTGCTCGGCACCGAGCATGCGG
>CAISYQ010000141.1 GCA_903889735.1 uncultured Methylibium sp. | reverse complement strand
GGTCCAGGTCCACCCCTGGCACGGCCAGCGTCTGGCCGAGCTCACCCGGCTCTACGGGCGGGCGGCCCGCTGAGGTCGCCATGCTGGCCAACGCATCGTCGGCCTTCTGCAGGTCGGCCATATCCGTGCTGGAGATCACGATGACGGGCGGCACGCGCAGCCCAGGGTCTGCCCTCATCGCGTGCAGCACCTGGATGCCGGCATGTTGGCCGGGCAGGAGGCAGCGATGCTGCGGGCCTTTGCCCGTGGCGACCCGAGCCGAGGCCGTCCGGGCAGCGGTTTGGGCCTGTCGATCGTTGCGCAGATCGTCATCCGTCTGGCCGGCACGCTCGTTTTCACCCACGATGAGCACGGCCACCATGCCATCGCGCGTTTTGACCGCAAGGCTCGGGGCCTTAGGGAACGTCTGCGCGATCAGGGCCCCGTACAGCCCGCTTGAAGCACCTGCAGCGCTGGGACCCCGGCGCGACCGCCTGAATCCTGGCATCTGCAAGCCACCGGCTGTCCATACAACCCGCCCACCGCGGCACCTGCGGGCGCCCTGCTCAAGCCAATGTCAAGCCATCGTCTTTCAGGGCAGCCTCAAGGGCACCGTCGCCCGATCCTTCCAAGGGCTTGGCGGGTGGCGGTGACAGCCGGCGCAACAGCCAGATGATGCGCTCGAAGGTCAAGGTCGCCGACAGCAGGGCTTCGCGCCCCTCGATGTTGGTCGAGCCGCCCAGCAGCTCTTCACGGACCCTCTCCATCAAGGCACTGCGCTCCTCGGTGAGGATGAAGAGCATCTCCTGGGAATCGCCCGTTTCGTCGGAGGCCACCTCCGCCGCCACCATCAATATGGCATGAAGGCCCTCGACCATGTGCTCGGCAAATGCCGGGCGCTCTTCCAGAGGAACAGCCAGCAGGCCGGCAGAAAACTGGGTCAAGGCGGCCTGCAAGGGCTGTAGCGTGTGCAGCCGACTCCGGGCTGAAAACACCTCCTCAACGCCCGCCATGTCGGGGTTCGCACGAAGCGTGGCCCCCAGGAACTGGTTGATCTCGTTGGCGATCGACTCGCTGGCCGCAGACCGCAACTTCAGGGGCTGCGCAGAGGGCGAACGCTCTTCCTCCGGGCGCAGGTCCTCGAGGAAATCGGGCAGGAAAGTCAGCAGGCGCTTGTGCTCGAGCTCGACCAGCGCCAGCGCGGTGGCTGGGTCATTGACCGCCTCATCGAAGAGGTAGTGCGGCTTCATCAGCGCCTCCTCCAAGGTGGGGGGTGCCAAACGCACAGAGAGCGCGATCAACCCCTTCGCCATGGCCTGGCTTGCGAGAACCAGCACCGCCTGGAACAGCGCATAGGCCAGTGCGCACTGGGTGGCGTCGGAATCGCTCAACCAACGCAACAGCGACAGCACCAAGGGAATATCGGCCTGTTGCTCAATGAAGAAAAGCGGCAACAACACACCCGCGGCCAAGACCCTCAGCATGGCCTGTATCAGCGAAATCACCCGGGCCGAACCCTCCATGCCGGACGCGGCCAGCATCACGGCAAAGCCTGATCCGACGCTGGCCCCGTAGATCATCAGAACGGTTTGATCCAGGTTGATCAGGCCCTCATGGACCAGCGGCAAGGCCAGCACCGTGACGATGGAGGAGGACTGGACCGCCACCGCAATGACGAAACCCGAGACCAGGGCGATCGCCACGCCCGAGCCCGCGAACTCAATGAATTCACGCATCCACGGATCGCTGCCGACCGCCGCCACGCTGGTCTTGAGCAGGGTCAGGCCAAACATCAGCAAGCCCAAGCCCAGCAAGGCGAAGGTCACATGGCGGTATTTGTCCGACTGCTCCAAACCCAGGAAGAAACCCAGCCCGACCAAACCCAGCAGCACCAGCACCGCGGAATGGATGTTGATGGCGGCGAGCAGCACCAGCGCCGAGGTGCCCATGTTGGCCCAGGCCAGCATGGGAAGCGCCCTCTCCAGGGTCATTGCGCCAGACGCGATGAGTCCCGACGTGATGAAAGTGACCGCCCCGGTGGACTGCGTCAAGGCCCCAAACATCAGGCCGGCGGACTGGGGGGCCATCGGCCGGTTGAGCACCCGGATCAGCAGGGAACGCACAGCGCCCCCCGTGAATTGGCGCATGTGCGTGCCGACCATGCGCATGCCGACAAAGAACAGCCCAAGCCCGGCCCAGGCCGCCAGTCCGGAATCGCTCATTTGACGAGGGCCGGGTGCCTCAGGATTCTCCAGAGAATCAAGGCCACCATCGTCAAGGCGAAGATGATCACAGCCCAGACCACCCGGGACAATGTCTCGAATCGCCCCGCGGCCTCACGGCTGGCCAGCAAACCCAGATCCACATGGGCCCTGGCAAGCTCCACGGGGATGCCGTCCAAGCGCTCGGTCAGGCCCCGATCGGCGCCGCGCACGATGCTGTCGGCAATGCGCGGATTCCAGCCGTCGTCCTTCTGCGCTTCGGTCAAGGCCCCCCGGTAGATCTCGTTCACCGCATCGAATTCGGCAAGTATCTGCAGGGCGTCATCCTTCATCTGGATGGAGACGCCCTGGAGCTTGGCCGAATCACTGCCCTGTTTGAGCTTGATCAGCGCCTCGCTGTGCGCGATGCGGTCGAGTTGGGCGGGAAGCTCCTTCAGCCGGCTCTGGGTTTGGCTTCTCTGGGCTTCGAAGGCCGCGACATAGGTCGCCCGGTCCTTCAAATCGTGACCCCGCAGCAGCGTGTTCTTCCACTCCTGCACCTGGGTCTTGAAGTGGACCTGGGCTTGCCGGGCCTGGTGCATGGTGGCGCTCACCTCGCTCAAGGCCTGTTGGGTTCGTGCGTGGTACCGGTTGAGTGACCACACCGAAAAGAGGCCCACGATCCCGACACACAGAACCATCAAGAGCATCAGGCTGGCCAAATTCATGAGCGCCCGACGCAGGGCCGCCACATCAGAAGCGCTGACAGTTTTACTCATGGAGACACGAAGAGACCGAATCGGGGCAGACCGGGCTCAAAACGAGCCCAACCTCCCATTTTCACCACCATCAGTGACCTGAGTGTGTCAATGAAATTACTGCGCCCGCTGACGTTCAGTTCACCCGCGGCGGTGGGCAGCGTGACATTTCGCGTGGCCTGGCCACCGAACCGCCCGAGCCGTGCCGAAGTCACCGCAGTGCAGCCGCCGCACAGGTCGTTTTCCACAAGCAACGACCCAGGGTCGCCATGCTGCGTGGTCAGGCTCTGATGGGGATGATCTTGTCGAAGCCGCTGATCTTGAGCAGCTCAACGGTGAGGGGCTTGGGAGACACCAGGGTCACCTTGCCGCCTTTGGCCTTGGCTGCCTTGGCAGCGACCAAGAACACCCGCAGTCCAGCGCTGCTGACGTAATTGAGCTCGGAGAGATCGATGTCGATCGAGTCGACGCTGCCCGTCAGGAGCTCCTTCAAGGCGTTCTCGTGAGCGGGCGAACTGGCACCGTCAAGACGGCCGGCGAGCTGGTAGGTGGCAGTGGTCATGGGGAATTGAATGTCAATGGTGAGAAGAAGAAGCAAAGGGCGCTGCGATTTCCCTAGAGTCGCCGCGATAAAAATGTGACGACACCGAGCAACGCCATCCAAGGTCACGCCCGTGACCGAAGGCTCTGATCACCGCTATCAGGGCCCGGAGGGTTCAGGGGGAGATCGACCCCAGCAGCAGCCTTGCTGGGTTGTCAAGGCAGGTTGATTGCGGTACCGATCATGCCACCCCGTCGGGCCCCGACCCAGCCGACGGCCTGGACCAGGCCTTCCCGTTCAAGAAGGTTCTTTCAGGAAACGCGCGAGCATGCTGGACCCAAGCCGCGTGCAGCCAGAGGCGTGCAGGCCCAGTGTCTTGCCCGCACACCGTCTGCAACGGCCAGGTCGTGATGGGCGCGCGCCTGGCAACCTGGGACCGAAAGGGTGGGGCTGCCGCTGGCCACTAGGGCCGCAGATCGGGCGCCGGCAGCGTCGACACGCCCTGCGCGGTGGCGGCGGCCACCTGCGCGGCCAGGGCGCGCTGGTGGCCGGGGCGCGCCTGCAGCCGTTGCCCGTAGGCCCTGACGGCCGGCGGCAGGCGGTCGCCCAGGCCCAGGTGCTCGGCCAGCATCAAGGCGTAGCCGACCGAGATGTCGGCCGCCGTGAAGCGGCCCGCGCAGAGGTGGTCCTGGGTGGTCAGCAACGGCTCG
>CAISYQ010000140.1 GCA_903889735.1 uncultured Methylibium sp. | reverse complement strand
TCCATGGTGGCGGCGGTGATGTTCAGGTAGCTGCCCTTGACCTCGCCGGTCTCGGCGCTGGCCTTGTTGACGGCTTCCATCACGAACAAAAAGCGGTCACGCCAGTGCATGAAGGGCTGGCTGTTGATGTTCTCGTCGTCCTTCATGAAATCGAGGCCGCCCTTGAGGCCCTCGTAGATCACCCGGCCGTAGTTGCGTGCGCTCAGGCCCAGCTTGGGCTTGGTGGTGGCGCCCAGCAGGGGGCGGCCGAACTTGTCCAGGCGCTCGCGCTCGACCACCAGGCCGGTCGGCGGGCCCTTGAAGGTCTTGACCAGGGCCACCGGCATGCGGATGTCTTCCAGGCGGGCGGCCTTCAAGGGCTTGAAGCTGAAGACGTTGCCGATCAGGCTGGCCGTGATGTTGGCGATCGAACCCTCCTCGAAGAGGATGATGTCGTAAGCCACCCAGGCGAAATACTGGCCGGGGTTGCCCGGAACCGGGTCAACCCGTAAGGCCTTGGCGCGGTAGCTGTCGCAAGCGGTCAGGCGGTCGGTCCACACCACCGTCCAGGTGGCGGTGCTCGACTCGCCAGCCACGGCGGCGGCGGCCTCGATGGCGTCCACGCCGTCCTGGGGCGTGATCCGGAACACGCAGATGGTGTCGGTTTCCTTGGGCACGTAATCGGGCATCCAATAGCCCATCTGGCGGTACTTCAGCACGCCGGCCGAGTAACGCTTCTTGGCGTCGGTGATCAGGCCTTCTCCAGCGGATTGGTTCACAAGCGGCTCCTTACAAGGGGGTTTGATCGGTGGCGTTGACTGCACGCTGCGCCCACGATAAAGGCGAGATGAAATAAGATAAATTCAAATATTGTTGATCTTCGATTCAGTTTTTCATTAATCATGAACATCACCTTCCGCCAGCTGCGCGTCTTTGCCGAGGTCGCCCGGGGGCTGAGCTTCGCCCGCGCGGCCGAGGCCCTGCACCTGACACCGCCGGCCGTGACCATGCAGATCAAGGAGCTGGAGCGCCATGTCGGCATGCAGCTGCTCGAGCGCAGCGGCCGCAGCGTCTCACTCACGACCGCCGGCGAGTACTTCCTGGTCTATGCCAAGCGGCTGCTCGCCACCCTGAAGGACGCCGATGACGCCATGGCCCGCTTCCAGCGCCTGGAGACCGGCGTGCTCACCATCGGCATGGTCAGCACGGCCAAGTACTTCGTGCCGCGGCTGCTGGCGCGCTTTCGCGAGGAGCACCCCGGCGTGGACGTCAAGCTCAAGGTCGAGCAGAACCGCGAGCAGCTGCTCGAGCTGCTGCGGGCCAACGAGTGCGACCTCGCGGTGATGGGGCGGCCCCCGAAAGAGCTGGCCACCCGCGCCGAGCCCTTTGCCGCCCACCCCATGGTCTTCGTGGCGCCCCCCGGCCATCCGGCCCTGCAGGTGGGTCACCAGCCGCTGTCGGCGCTGGCGGGCTTCCCCTTCATCGTGCGGGAGCCGGGCTCGGGCACCCGCAACGTGATGCAGGAATTCTTCCGCGAGCGGCGCTTCGAGCCGCACATCGGCATGGAGATGTCCAGCAACGAGACCATCAAGCAGGCCGTGATGGCCGGCATGGGCATCTCCTTCCTGTCGCTGCACACGGTCGGGCTGGAGATCCGCAGCGGGCTGATGCAGATCGTCGAGGTCGAGGGGACGCCGCTGATGCGCAGCTGGAACCTGGTGCACCTGCTGTCCAAGCTGCTGTCCCCCTCGGCCGAGGCCTTCCGCTACTTCATGCTCGAGGAGGGCGAAAACTACCTGGCCGCACACGACGCCCCACTGCTGGGCCGGACGCAACCGGCGCCGCCCGCCACCTGAGGGGCGTCCGGCGGGGCCAGGCTCCGGGGAGCCCAACCGAGCGCATCCGCCAACCTCCCCAAGAAGCCCTGCGCCCTGTCAGGAGCCCGACCGGAACCCCCGCCCAAGCGCATGAGCTTGTGACGCGATTGAATTTGCGCCCCCAAGCCAACCGGGGCAACATCCTGCCTCCAAGGCATTGCCCGGTCCTTGCCCGACACCAGACACGAAGGAGTACCCCGTGCGCATCCCCCTCTTGATCGCCGGCCTGCTGAGCGCGGGCCTGGCCTCGGCCCAGGGTTCGGCCGAGGCGCTGAACCTGCGCGCCACGGCCGCGACCTGTGCCAACTGCCACGGCACCGACGGACAGTCGGTGGCGGCCGACGCCGGCATGCAGCGGCTCGCGGGCCTGGACAAGGCCTATCTGGTCGAGCAGCTCACCGCCTTCCGCGAGGGCAAGCGGCAGGCCACCGTGATGCACCAGTTGGTCAAGGGCTACACCCCGGCCCAGCTCGAGGCCATCGCCGGCTACTTTGCCGCCCAGCCGACGAAATGAGGAACGAGCCATGAAAAGACGTCAACTGATCCAGGGTGCTGGTGCGGCCAGCCTGAGCGCCCTGCTGGGGGGCTGCGCGATCCCGCGCGTGCCCGAATCCGCCAAGGTGGTGGTCATCGGCGGGGGCTACGGCGGCGCCACCGCCGCCAAGTACGTGCGGCTGCTGTCCGACAACCGCATCGACGTGGTGCTGATCGAGCCCAACGAGTACTTCATCTCCTGCCCGCTGAGCAACCTGGTGCTCGAGGGCGCGCGCGAGCTGTCCTCGCTGGCGGTCCCCTACGATGCGCTGCGCAGCAAGCATGGCATCACGGTGGTCAAGGACCACGCCGCGGCCATCGACCCCGCCGCCCGCACGGTGACGCTGGCCGGCGGCAGCCGCATCCGCTACGACAAGCTCATCCTCTCGCCGGGCGTGGAACTGCAGCTCGACGCCATCCCCGGCCTGAAGGCCGCCCACGACGAAGGCCGCATCCTGCAGGCCTGGAAGGCCGGCGCCGAGACCCTGGCGCTGCGACGCCAGCTCGAGCAGCTGCCCGACGGCGGCGTCTACGCGCTGACCATCCCCGAAGCGCCCTACCGCTGCCCGCCCGGCCCCTACGAGCGCGCGGCGATGGTGGCCTCCTACTTCAAGAAAGCCAAGCCGCGCTCCAAGGTCGTGGTCTTTGACGCCAACCCCGACGTCACCTCCAAGGGCGCCCTCTTCAAGAAGGCCTGGAGCGAGCTCTATCCGGGCATGGTCGACTACCGCCCGCAGCACAAGGTGGCGGGCGTGGAAGGCAGCACGCTGCGCTTCGAGGTCCAGGAGAACTTCAAGGCCGACCTGCTCAACGTGCTGCCGCCCCAGCGCGCCGGCCAGATCGCGGTGCAGACCGGCCTGGCCAATTCCAACGGCCGCTGGGCCGGCGTGAACTACCAGACCTTTGAGTCGACCGCGGCACGCGACATCCACGTGATCGGCGATTCCATCCAGCTTGCCGCCGGCATGCCCAAGTCCGGCCACATGGCCAACTCGCACGCCAAGGTGGCGGCCGCCGCGGTGGTGGCGCATTTCGGCGGCTTCGCGCCGAACCCGAAGCCCATGCTGACCAACACCTGCTACAGCTTCGTGGCGCCGGAGCTGGTGGTGCATGTGGCCAGCGTGCACGAGTACGTCGAGGCCGACAAGACCTTCAAGACCGTGGCCGGCTCGGGCGGCCTGTCTGCCGAGCGCAATGCCACCGAGGCCCGCTATGCGCTGGGCTGGGCCCGCAACATCTGGTCGGACGCGCTGGGCTGAACGGGACGCTCACCCCCGTCAGCAGCCCGGGGGCGCCGACGACCCGCCTCAGGGCATCGCCACCTCGTCGCTGCGGCGGTTGCCGCGGCTGTCGGTCCAGGCGATCGCGATGCGGTCGCCTGGCTTGGCGTCGCGCAGGTTGAACTGCAGGAAGGGATTGCGCGAGACCGACGGCCCCCAATACAGGGTCATCACCGGCGTGCCGTTGAGCCTGGCCATCACCTCCTCGATGTGCCAGGCCGGCACCAGACGGCCGCCCTCGTCCTTGCGCTGGCCGCTTTCCATGTCGTGCTTCATGAGTGCGCGCACCTGGGCGCCGCCCGGCGCGGGCTGCACGCGGATCAGGCTCGGCTGACCGGGCCGCTCGGACACCATGTCGGCGGCGCCCACGCAGCCGCTGAGGGTGATCCGGACCTCGCGGCTGGCTGAGAACACCCGCCCATCGGCCAAGACCGCGATGGCGTGGACCGACGAAGTCTGCTGCATCTTCACCCGGATCGAGAAGGAAGCCTCCACCGCCGGTCCGGGCTCGAACAGCGCCGCCAGCATCGAGGGATTCTTGTCCAGGCACAGCAGCAGGCGCTGCACACCCGGCAGCGCGCAGCTCACCGACACCGGGATCACGGCCCCGTCCTCCGACAGTTCGGGCGCCTGCAGGCTGATGTCCTTGCTGGGCACCGGCGTGGGCAGGCCGAGCGCCTTCAGCAAGTCCGGCATGCTGTGGGCGTCGAAGGCGGCGCGCGGGTAGTTCGGCACATCGGCCGCATGGGCAGCCGGCAGCATGAGGGGCGCGGCCAGCCACAGGCCCGTCCGGAGCAGTTCGCGGCGGTCTGAGCGGAAAGGGTCGTGCGGCAGGGTGTGGGGAAGGGGTGGCATTGGGACTGGGTGGAGCGGATGGGGCGGATGGAGCCGGACATCGGCCCGGCCGGACGATCGACCGCGCTCGATGCTATCGAACTTGACGCTCCCCTGCCCGGCCCCTGGCCCGGGCGGCGATACTGAGATGCCATGCCGACCCGCCATCCCCACCCCCTGCGCAGCGCGCTCCACAACGAGGTTCACGCCCGTCCCTACGAGCGGATGCAGGCGCCGCTGTCGATCTCCCACCTCGCCTTCGTCTGCGGCGCGGAGGGCCAGGCCGCTGACCGCGCCCACCTCGAGGTCTTGCTGCGCGACCACCACCTGCCGATCCCCGCGCCCGAGACCAGCCACCTGAGCGTCGACCTGCCGGGCTGCCGCCTGCGCTGGGAGCGCCACACCGAGTTCATCAGCTACACCATCTCCCGCGCTGTGCGTGCCGGCGAGGACCTCGACGACCGCCCGGCCTACGCCGCGCTGCCCGCTGACTGGCTGGCCGCCGTGCCGGGTGAGCTGCTGGTGGCCACCAACCTGCAGGTTCGGATGTCGCAGGAACCGCGGGAACCGCAGGAGCCGTCGCATGAGGAGCCGCTGCGCCAGCGGGCCGAGCGCTGGCTCGATGCCGATTCGCTGGTCGGCGCCGGCATCGCCGACGGCGACCTGCAGGTCTACAGCGATTTCCGGCTGCACCCCGACGGTTACGGGCGCTGGCTGGTGGGCGTGAACAACCCCGCGATGACGCCCCGGCGGCTGGGCCGCTACCTGCAGCGCCTGCTCGAGATCGACACCTACCGGATGATGGCCCTGCTCGGCTTGCCGGTGGCGCGCGAGGTGGCCCGCCGCCTCGATGAGCTCGAACGCCAGCTCGCCAACCTGGCCGACGCCGGCCAGGGCAGCAGCTCCGAGGAGGCGGCCCTGCTCGACGCGCTGACCCGCCTGGCGCGGGAGGTCGAGGCGCTCTATGCCCGCCACCACGGCCGCTTCTCGGCGTCCTCGGCCTATTTCGACCTGGTCGAGCAGCGCATCGTCGAGCTGCGCGAGCAGCGCAGCGAAAGCCTGCAGACCGTGCGCGAGTTCGTCGATCGCCGGCTGAAGCCGGCCGTCAACACCACGGTCTGGGCCTCGCGGCGCCTGGGCGCGCTCTCGGAGCGCGTGTCACGCGCGAGCGAATTGCTGCGCACCCGGGTCGAGATCGAGCAGGAGGAGCAGGCGCGCCAGCTGCTCAGCGCCATGAACGCGCGCCAGGGCCTGCAGCTGCGCCTGCAGGCCGCGGTGGAGGGGCTGTCGGTGGCGGCCATCACCTACTACGGCACCGGGCTGGTGGGCTACCTGGTCAAGGGCATCCATGCGCTCGGCCTGCCGATCCCGGTCGAGCCGGTGGTGGCGCTGGCCGTGCCCCTCATCGCTGTCAGCGCCTGGCTGGGCCTGCGGCGGCTGCGCCGCCGCATCGAAGGCTGAGCGCTTGCGCGGCCGTCCCCAGCATCCCTGCGTGAGACGGCCTCCAGGCATTGAAGCCCGCACCCCGCCATGCTGACCTGGCTGCAGGGCCCCGGCGATCCGCTGCCCGACACCGCGCTTGCGCTGCCGGCCGGCAGCGAAGCGCCGGGCCTGCTGGCCGCGGGCGAGGACCTCTCGCCCGAGCGCCTGACCGAGGCCTACGCCCGGGGCATCTTCCCCTGGTACAGCGCCGGGCAGCCGGTGCTGTGGTGGAGCCCGGACCCGCGCATGGTGCTGCCGGTGGCGGCTTTGCATCTCTCGCATTCGCTGCGCAAGACCCTGAGGCGCTTCATCGCAGCGCCCGGCTGCGAGCTGCGGATCGACCATGCCTTCGCGCGGGTGATCGCCGCCTGCGCCGGAATGCAACGCGACGGCCAGGACGGCACCTGGATACAGCCCGAGCTGCGCGACACCTACGCCGACTGGCACCGCCTGGGCGCCGTGCATTCCTTCGAGACCTGGATCGATGGCGAGCTGGTTGGCGGGCTCTACGGCGTCAACCTGGGAAAGATGTTCTTCGGCGAGTCGATGTTCTCGCACCGCACTGACGCCTCCAAGATCGCCCTGGCGGGGCTGGTGGCGTTCTGCCGGGCCGAGGGCATCGCGCTGATCGACTGCCAGCAGCGCACCGGCCACCTGGCCTCGCTCGGCGCCCTCGAGATCACGCGCAGCGTCTTCGAGTCCCATCTGCGCACCGTGGTGAGCGAGCCGCCGCCGCGCGATTGGACCTATCATCGTTCGCACTGGATGCAGCTCGGACTCGCTGAAAACCCCTTGATCAGCTCTCCCTGAACGACCGCCCCCGAGCTCCCGTCACCGAAGCGCCCGGACCGTGACCCACCCGAAGGAACTTCCCCTCGCCTCGCTGCAGTTCTACGCGACGGCACCCTACCCCTGCAGCTACCTGCCGGGTCGGCAGGCGCGCTCGCAGGTCGCGACCCCCAGCCACCTGATCCACGCCGACGCCTACTCGGAGCTGGTGGCGGGCGGCTTTCGGCGCAGCGGCATGTTCACCTACCGCCCCTATTGCGACGGCTGCCGCGCCTGCGTGCCGCTGCGGGTGCCCGTGGCCCGCTTCCGGCCGGTCCGCAGCCAGCGTCGCGCCTGGAAGGCGCATGCGAACCTGCAGGCCCGCGTGCTGAGGCTCTGTTTCGTGCCCGAGCATTACCAGCTCTACCTGCGCTACCAGGCGGGTCGCCATGCCGGGGGTGGCATGGACCACGACTCGATCGACCAGTACACCCAGTTCCTGCTGCAGAGCCGGGTCAATTCGCGGCTGGTGGAATTCCGCGAGCCGCAGGCCGAAGACGGCCAGCCGGGTGCGCTGAAGATGGTCTCCATCCTCGACATCCTGAGCGACGGCCTCAGCGCCGTCTACACCTTCTACGAGCCCGAGCCCCACACCAGCTACGGCACCTACAACGTGCTATGGCAGATCGAGCAGACCCGCCAGCTCAAGCTGCCCCACCTCTACCTCGGCTACTGGATCGCCGAGAGCCCGAAGATGGCCTACAAGCAGCAGTTCGGGCCCAATGAGCGCCTGGTGGACGGGCAGTGGATGGAGGGGCAGTGGGTGGAGGAGCCGACGCCTTAGTCGGCCCACCGGTCAGAGCAGCGGCACGCCGGTCTTGGCCTGCACGTCCTCGCGGGTCACGCCATCGGCCAGCTCCACGAGCTTCAGCCCCTCGGGCGTGACGTCCATCACCGCGAGGTCGGTGATGATGCGGTTCACCACGCTCACCCCCGTCAGCGGCAGCGTGCACTGGGGCAGCAGCTTCAGGTCGGTGCTGCCATCGCGCTTGGTGGCCACATGCTCCATCAGCACGATCACGCGGCCCACGCCGGCCACCAGGTCCATGGCGCCGCCCATGCCCTTGACCATCTTGCCGGGGATCATCCAGTTGGCGAGATCGCCGCTGGCGCTGACCTGCATGGCGCCGAGGATGCTGAGATCGATCTTGCCGGCGCGGATCATCGCGAAGCTGTCGTGCGAGCCGAAGATGCTGGAGCCGGGGATGGTGGTGACGGTCTGCTTGCCGGCGTTGATGAGGTCGGGGTCGACCTCC
Organism: uncultured Methylibium sp.; assembly: GCA_903889735.1. GTDB lineage: Bacteria > Pseudomonadota > Gammaproteobacteria > Burkholderiales > Burkholderiaceae_C > Methylibium. The sequence continues at coordinate 585 of CAISYQ010000140.1, read as the reverse complement.
TCCTCGGTCGGGAAGGGTCCGATGCCCAGCATGCCGTTCTCGCTCTGCAGCCAGACCTCGATATCGGCGCGGACATGGTTGGCCACCAGCGTGGGCAGGCCGATGCCGAGGTTGACGTAGTAGCCGTCCTGCAGCTCGCGGGCGGCGCGTGCCGCCATCTGGTCGTGGGTCCAGGCCATGGTCAGACTCCCGCTTTCTCGGTGACGGTGCGCTTCTCGATGCGCTTCTCGGGGTTCGCATTCAGCACGATGCGGTGCACATAGATGCCGGGCAGGTGCACGGCGTCCGGGTCGATCGAGCCGGTGTCGACGATCTGCTCGACCTCCACCACCGTGATGCGCCCGGCCATCGCCACCGCCGGGTTGAAGTTGCGTGCCGTGCGGCGAAACACCAGGTTGCCACTGCGGTCGGCCTTCCAGGCCTTGACCAGCGAGACCTCGGGCACCAGCGAGCGCTCCATCAGGTAGCGCACGCCGTCGAACTCGCGCGTCTCCTTGCCCTCGGCCACCAGGGTGCCGACGCCGGTCTTGGTGAAGAAGGCGGGGATGCCCGAGCCGCCGGCCCGCAGCTTCTCGGCCAGGGTGC
>CAISYQ010000139.1 GCA_903889735.1 uncultured Methylibium sp. | reverse complement strand
TGGGACATGCGGTGCGCTACACCTCCCGCCCCCTCGACGTTCTGGAAGGTGACCTGGTGCTGGAGGCCACCTACGACCAGGGCAACACCGACTTCAAACGCAACAAGCCCCGTTTCTGGGAGTTCTATGCGCAGTTCCACAAGGGCGACCTGGTGGTCGATGCGATGGTCCAGGACAGCCGCAACGGCACGCCCTCGGCCTGGGGCCATGGTCCCTTCACCGGTTTGACGCCTTTCCCCAGCGACGACGCCAAGCTCGGCGGCTCGGGCCAGAGCATCGCCATGGTGATGGCGCGCTACCAGCTGGATGCGCGCTTCGAGGTCACCGGTGGCCTGCGGCGCAACCGCTGGAGCGGCGCCTACGCGGTCTGCGTGTCCAACTGCGGCCCCAGCTCCGGTCAGTGGAACAACATGTTCAACGTTGACTGGGGTGGCAGCTTGAATGGCGTGCCCAACCCCGGTTACGAAGCCACCTCGGTGGACCTGATGGTCGGCTTGCGCTACCGCACAGGCCCCTGGGTGGCCCACACCGGCATGGTCCATCTGGGCCGCGCCAGCACCGATAACCCCAGCGAGCGCGGCCAGAGCAACCGGGCCCTGATCAACACGGTGGGACTCGGCTACGAATACAGCCCCGGTCTTCAGTTCTACGGTCTGGCGGGCATGGTGCACTACGGTCGCCTGGGTCTTTCGCCCCTGTCCATGCCGGCCAACGACGCCTTCACCTTCGTCGATTCGCGCGTCAGCAAGAACGGCAACTGGTTCGGCCTCGGCGCCGTCTGGGTCTGGTGATGCCGGGCCCGCTTCGAGACGAACCCATGAATTCCACAGGATCTCCCGCCATGTCGCTTGCCTGCGTCAAGACCCTCCGTGCCGCGCTCGCCGCCGCCTTTGCTTGCCTGCTCGTTGCCTGCGGCGGTGGCGGCACGGTTCCGCTGCCGGCGGAATCGGCCGTCAAGCTGCGGGCGCTGCCTGCAGACATCAGCGATCGCAAGGCCGTGAGCTACGCACCCTACCGCACCATCGAGTACTACTCACCCGGTGTCCCGACCAACAACCCGCCGGTCAACGAGCCCAACCTGACGGCCCACATTGCCGAGGACCTGGCGCTGCTGAACCAGGGCGGATTCAGGCTGATCCGCCTGTTCGACAGCTCGGACCGGGTGGCCAAGGTGGTGCTGCAGACCCTGGCGGCCCACCCTGAGTGGGACATCAAGGTCATGCTCGGCATCTATATCCAAAGTGGTCAGGAAGCCTTCAGTCAAGCCGAAATCGCCCGGGGCGTGGCGTTGGCCAAGGACCCCCAATTCAAGAACATCGTGGTTGCGGTCAGTGTGGGCAACGAGACCATGGTGAGCTGGTCATTCAACAAGATCACCCCAGTGGTGATGGCCGGCCACCTCAAGAGCGTGCGAGACCAGATCACGCAGCCGGTCACCACCGATGACAACTGGGCCTTCTTCGCCAAGGCGCCGGGTGAACCGAACGACCCCAAGGGCATCTTGGCCACGATCGACTTTGTGTCGATGCACACCTACCCGCTGCTCGACACGGTGCCGCCTTCCGTCGCGCGCTGGGACTGGAAACAGCTGGCGACCGAAGCGCCCCAGCGTGCAGCCGCGATGATGGATGCCGCCCTGGCCGCATCGAAGCTCGACTACGCCGATGTGCGCGCCCACCTCGACAGCCAGGGCTACACGGGCATGCCCATCGTCATCGGTGAGACCGGCTGGAAGGCGCTCCCGCTCAAAGGCGAGCTGAGCCGCGCGCATCCGGTCAACCAGAAGATGATGTACGCACGCCTGATGCAATGGGCGGCCGAATCCAAGACCGCGCCAGGTCCCAAGTCCATCATCTACTTCGCCTCGTTCGATGAGCCCTGGAAGACCTCCGACAACGGATGGGGGCTGTTCACGGTTGAGCGCAAGGCCCGCTCCGTGATCCAGTCGCTGTACCCGCAGGCGATCTGGGACACGGTCTACGCTGACATCGACGCCTTGTATGCCCCCGACGAATCAAGCGGCGGCGTTGGGAGCGCGTCCCGCTACACCGTTTACGCTGACGCGGTCACGGCGGGTGAATTCCTGGCGCCGGGCATCCAGGCGTTTGGCTGGGACAGCCCGGCGCTGGCCTATGCTGGCGAGGCCAACCCCTCGGCGGCCTGGGCCGGTGATGTGCCGTTGTCGGGCACGCCCAAGGGGCTGGACATCGGGCCCGTGCCGGAGGCAGGGCCCTACAACTACGGCTGGGGCCTGTTCCTGATCCCCACCACGACCTACACCGACCTGTCCTCGTTCAATGTGCCATCCGGTCGGCTCAACTTCAGTATCAAGACGACCTATCCCGGCAAGATCGAGGTGGGTTTCTTCACGGGCAACGCGGGTGACAAGACCGCGTCGGACGTCTACCTGGTGTTGGACCCGGCTGTGCAGACGCACGGCTACCGGAACGACGGTGACTGGCATGTGATCTCGATCCCGATCAGCGAGTTGATCGCGGCAGGAAGACCGGCTTACGACATGCCGGCGTCTGCCCTTCCTGACCTGACCAAGGTGGCCCAGCCCTTCGTGATCGCGGATCGGTACGATAAGACGGGCAAGACCCCGAACTTTGCAGGCAAGAACACGCTGATCTTCATCGACTCGATCTACTGGTCGAAGTGACGGCAGCTGCCGCCCGTCTCTGAGGACAGGTGGCGTTCCAAGTCTTGAGCGCATGAAGCCCCATCCACGCCCGCGTTGTTTTCTCACGGCGCGCGGATCACCCGACTGGCTGAGCGAGCAGCCGCCGCTGCAGCCGGCGGGTGCCAGCGATGCCGACCTGCCTCGCGTATGGGTGGACGCGTCGCGGCGCTTTCAAGAGATCGAGGGCTTCGGCGGCGCCTTCACCGAGGCGGCGGCGCTGACCTGGCTCAAGCTCGGTCCAGGTCCGAGAGAGGAGCTGTTGCGCGCTTACTTCGACCCCGGGCAGGGCCATGGCTACACGCTGTGCCGCGTGCACATGGGCAGTTGCGACTTTGCGGGAGGCAACTACGCGCATGTCGACAGCCCCGGCGACCTGGCGCTGGAGGAATTCAGCATCTCGCGCGACCGCGAGGCCCTGCTTCCTTTCATCCAGGCAGCGCTGCGCGCGGCGGGGCGGCCGATCCAGCTGTTGGTCTCGCCTTGGAGCCCGCCCGCCTGGATGAAGACCAACGGTCAGATGAACGGCGGCGGCCGACTGAAGCCCGAATGCCGCGCCGCCTGGGCGCGCTGCTTTGTGAAGTTCATCCAGGCCTATGAGGCCGAGGGCGTGCCCGTGTGGGGCGTCACGGTACAGAACGAGCCCATGGCAACGCAGCGATGGGACTCCTGTCTCTACAGCGCCGAGGAGGAGCGCGATTTCGTGCGCGACCACCTCGGCCCCGCACTCGAGCGGGCCGGCCTGGGCCGCGTGAAGATCATCGCCTGGGACCACAACCGCGACCTGATGGTGGAGCGGGCCAGCGTGATGTACGGGGACCCCGAGGCCGCCCGTTTTGTCTGGGGCACCGGCTTTCATTGGTACGGTGAGGACCATTTCGACCACCCCCGCTTGGTGCACGACGCCTGGCCCGACAAGAAGCTGCTCTTCACCGAAGGCTGCCAGGAGGGCGGGCCGCAGGGTGGCTCCTGGGCGCTCGGCGAGCGGTATGCCCGCTCAATGATCAGCGACCTCAACGCCTGGACCGTGGGTTGGATCGACTGGAACCTGCTGCTCGACGAGCAGGGCGGACCCAACCATGTCGGCAACTTCTGCAGCGCCCCGCTCCTGGCCGACACCGCCAGTGACCAGCTGATGCCGCAGAGTTCATACGCCTACATCGGCCACTTCGCGCGCTTCGTGCGGGCCGGGGCGCAGCGCGTGCTGTGCGCCTCGACCCGCGAGGTGCTGGAATGCACGGCCTTCATCGACCCCGATGGCGCCCTGGCCACCGTCGTGATGAACCGCAGCGAGGTGGCTGTCCGGTTCCTGGTGCGCCTGGACGAACGCGAGAGCGTGTGCGAACTGCCGCCGCGCTCGATCGTCACTGTGCTGGCTTGAAACGCGCACGGACCGGCGGATGCATCGGGGGTCAGGGACAATCGAAAAAAATGAAATGACGAACATCCTGAAACCAAAGCCCGGTCGGAAGCCGCCGAAGTCATCGAGCCCGTCGAAATCGGCGTCCGGCGGTATTGTCAAGATCGAGATGGTGGCGCTGGCGGCGGGCGTCTCGGCCAGCACGGTCTCCCGCATCCTCAACGGGACCGCGGTCGTCAGCGAGGTCAAGAAGGCCGCCGTCGATGAGGCGATTGCCCGGTTGGGGTTCATTCCCAACCCGATGGCGCGGGGCTTGGCGGGCGGGCGCACCTTGAGCGTCGGGGTCGTCACGCAGTCGGTCGACAGCCCGTTCTACGGCGTGGCGATGCGCGGTGTGGAAGATGCCCTGAGCGCAGCCGGCTACAGCCCGCTCTTTGTCAGCGGCCACTGGAACGCCACCGAGGAGGCCCGCTGCATCGACATGCTGCGCTCGCGGCGGGTGGACGGCATCATCGTCTTGACGGGGCGACTCAGCGACACGGCGCTGCGGGCCTGTGCCCGTGCCTTGCCGGTGGTCGTGACCGGCCGCTCGCTCAAGGCGCCGGGGCTCTTCGCGCTCAACTTCGACAACTTCGAGGGCGGCCGCCTGGCCACCCAGCACCTGCTGGCATTGGGGCACCGCCGCATCGCCTTCATCGCCGGCGATCCCCAACACCCCGACTCCAACGAGCGCCACCGCGGCTACAGCGCCGCGCTGGAGGCGGCGGGTATCGCCTATGAGCCGGAACTCGTGGTGCCGGGGCTGTACCACGAGGAAAGCGGCCTGCTCGCAGTCGAGCAGCTGCTGACGCTGGGCCGCCGCTTCACGGCCATCTTCGCCGCCAATGACCAGATGGCGCTGGGCGCAGCCCTGGGTCTGCACCGCCGATCGCTGCGCGTTCCGGACGATGTCTCGGTGGTGGGCTTCGACAACCTGCCTTCGTCGGCCTACACACTGCCGCCGCTCAGCACCGTCCAGCATCCTGCCGAGGAGCTGGGGCGCTTGGCCGCGTCGGCCATGCTCCAGCTGCTGCGCGGCGACAAGCCCGTCGTCGCGGTGCCCGCGCCACGCATCATCGCGCGCGAGTCCAGCCGGCGGCTGGACGGCTGAACCCTGGATGCACTCGCCGGCTGGGGCCGGTGCTGGTGCGGCGATCACTGTGCGGGGAATGTGAAAACCGATGACTGGCCCAACCCCCGCGCATTCCCTCGATTGACACATCCATAGCGCTTTCCTATAGTTTGAAAGCGCTTTCAAATTGATCGATCGACGCAAAGATGACCGGGTAGTCGGTCTGGAGGCAGGCATGCGCAGCAAGGGCCAGGGTTTTGCGAGGGGGAGGGCAGCGGCCGTCATCGGTCTGCTGTGCTTCGCCGCGCTCGGCGCCCGGGCCCAGCCAGTGCAGCAGACGCTGACCGTCGCAGCCTATCCCGCTGTGGATGAGATCGTCCGCGCTGCCCTCCCGGCCTGGAAGGCCCGCCATCCCACGGTGGACATCCAGGTCGTCAGCCGTCAGTTTGTGGACCATCACACGGCCATGACCACGGCCCTGTCCACGGCGTCCCGCCTGCCCGACGTGATGGCGCTGGAGGTCGGCTATGTGGGTCGATTCGCGCAGGGGGGTGGGCTCGAGGAGCTGTCCCGGCCGCCCTATGGCATCCAGGATTTTCGGGAACGCTATGTGCCCTACGCCTATGCCCAGGGTAGCAACCGGGCAGGCCGTGTGATGGCCGTCCCGACCGACATCGGCCCCGGCACGCTCCTCTACCGCGCCGACATCCTGGCCCGAGCGGGCATCCAGGAGTCCGAGCTCACCCGCTCCTGGGACGCGTATGTGGCGTCGGGGGTGCGCATCAAAGCGGCCACCGGGGCCTATTTGATGGCCCATGCGCGCGACATGAAGGACATCGCCATCCGCACCGGTCTGCAGCCTGGCGAGGGCCTGTACTTCGATGCCAACTCGCGGGTGCTGGTGGACACGCCGCGCTTTGTGCGGGCCTTCGAATTGGCGCGCCAGGTCCGCCAGCAGAAGCTCGACGCCCGTGTCTCGGCCTGGACCAATGAATGGTCCGAAGGTTTTCGCCGCGGCACGTTGGCCACCCAGCTGACCGGCGCCTGGCTGGCTGGCCACCTGAACAACTGGCTCGCCCCCGGCACCCGGGGCCAGTGGCGGGCCGCGCAGTTGCCCGAGGGCGCCTGGGCGGCCTACGGCGGCACCTTCTTCGCGATCCCACGGGGGGCGACCGCTGCGAACAAGGCGCTGGCCTGGGCGTTCATCCAGTTCATGACCCTCGACCGCGAACGCCAGCTCGGCGCCTTCAAGTCGCAGGACGCCTTCCCGGCCTTGCTCGCGGCCCACGACGATGCCTTCTTCGACCAGCCGATCGAGTTCCTGGGTGGCCAGAAGGCGCGGCTCCTGTGGCGCGAGGCCTCACGCCACATCGCTGCCGTGGCGGTGCACAAGCAGGATGCCTTCGCCGACGAGGTGATCAACACCGAGCTCGACAAGGTGCTCGATCAGGGCAAGGACATCCGCGCAGCACTGGCCGACGCCCGGGGTCTGCTCGAGCGCCGGGCCCATCGCTGACATCGCAGCATCAAGCGCCCCGTATGAAGCTGCCCATCACCCTTCGCCTGTCGCCGCGCTGGGCACCCTATGTGCTCTTGAGTCCGTTCGTGATCCTGTTCGCCGTGTTTGGTTTGTTCCCGTTGAGCTTCTCGCTCTACCTTGCTTTCCAGAGTTGGGAGCCGACGAGCGGCCTGGAGGCGATGAGCTTTGTGGGCTTCGACAACTTCAGCTTCGCTCTCCAGGATGCCTGGTTCTGGAAATCGCTTGGCAACACCGGCTGGCTGGCGCTGGCGTCGGGGCTGCCCCAGCATCTGGTGGCGATCCCGCTGGCGGTCTTCATCCACACCTCCTTCACGCGCCTGCGCGACGGCGTGGTCGGCGCCTACTTCCTGCCCTACATCACCTCGACGGTGGCGATCGCGATCATGTTCAGCTCGTTGTTCTCGACCGACTTCGGGCTGGTCAACCTCGGGTTGGCCTCGCTGCGCGAGTGGCCGCTGATCGGGGCGCTGATGCCTCAGGCGCCGATCGACTGGCTGGGTCGACCCGAGAACATCAAGCCAGCCATCGCCGTGATCGTGTTCTGGCGTTACGTCGGCTTCAATGTCGTTCTCTACCTGGCTGCGCTGCAGACCATCCCCAAGGATCTCTATGAGGCCGCCACCATGGACGGTGCTGGCCGCTGGCAGCAGTTTCGCTTCATCACGCTGCCCAGCCTCAAGCCCATGATCTATTTCGGGGTGACGCTCAGCGTGATCGGTGGGTTGCAGCTCTTCGAGGAGCCCTTCATCCTGACCGGTGGGCGTGGCGGTTCCGACCAGGCCGGGATGACCACGGCGATCTACCTCTACCGCATGGCCTTCGATTTCAACGACTTCGGCGCCGCCAGTGCGATGTCCTGGCTGATGTTCCTGATGGTGGCGCTGCTGACCTGGCTTACCAACCGGGCTTTCCGTCCGCGTGGCGCCGGGGGCTGAATCGCATGGACCGCATGCCCTCCTTGACCTCCGCGCGACGCCTGGGTGGCGACCGCCTCGCCCCCTGGGCCGCCTATCTCGTGGTGGGCGTCGGCGCGCTGATCATGCTCGCGCCCTTCTACTTCATGTTCGTGTTCGCGACCCATTCGCGTACCGAGATCTTCAGCCTGCCGCCACCGCTCTTCTTCGGCGACGACTTCCTGGCCAATTTGAAGATCCTGACCGAGCGCCTGCCTTTCTGGCGCAACCTCGGGTGGAGCCTGTACGTCGCGCTGCTATCGACCGCGCTGACCCTGCTGTTCTGCTCGATGGCCGGCTACGCCTTCGCACTCTTCGATTTCCGCGGCAAGAACGCGCTGTTCGGCTTGGTCATGGGCACCATGCTGCTGCCCTCGTTCATGAACATGATCCCGACCTTCATGATCATGGATGCCCTGGGCTGGATCGACCAGCCGCGAGCCCTCTATCTGCCCGGCGCCGCCAGCGCCTTCGGCATCTTCCTGATGCGCCAGTTCGTGGCCTCCGCCATCCCGCGCGACCTGATCGAAGCTGCCCGCATGGACGGTTGCAGCGAGCTCGGCATCTATGCGCGCATCGTCCTGCCCTTGCTCAAGCCGGCGCTCGGAACGCTCGGGCTGATCACCTTCATCGCGTCCTGGAACAACTTCATCGGGCCGCTGATCGTCATGCGCAGCCCCGAGATGTACACGCTGCCGTTGGCGTTGCGCAGCCTGCAGAGCCCCGTGGACACCGAGTGGGGCGCGCTGATGGCGGGCTCTGCGATCGCCACCGTGCCGCTGCTGCTGCTGTTCGCTGTCTCGTCCCGCCAGTTGATTTCCGGCCTGACCGCCGGGGCCGTGAAGTGACTGGCCACCAGCGCATCCGCATCCTCCCCGACACCCCCTTGAGACCGCAGTCCCGATGAACGCCACCCTTGCGTCCAAACCCCCCACCGATTTCCCCGCGGACTTCGTCTGGGGCGTGGCCACCAGTGCCTTTCAGATCGAAGGCGCGCCGGCTGCCGACGGCAAGGGCCCGTCCATCTGGGACAGCTTCTGCCAGCGGCCGGGGACCATCGCCGACAACAGCAGCGGCGACATCGCCTGCGATCACTACCGCCTGTGGGAGAGCGATCTCGACCTCATCGCCGGACTCGGTGTCGATGCCTACCGCTTCTCGGTCTCCTGGCCCCGGGTGCGCCCTGGCGGAGCGGGGGCCTGGAACGCCAAGGGCCTGGATTTTTACGAGCGCTTGGTCGATGGCCTGCTGGAGCGCGGCCTCAAGGCTTACCTCACGCTCAACCACTGGGATCTGCCCGACGAACTGCAGGCCCAGGGTGGATGGGCACACCGCGACACCGTGCACCGCTTCGTCGAATACGCCCGCGGCATGGCCACCCATCTGGGTGACCGCCTGAGCGCCATCACCACGCACAACGAGCCCTGGGTCATGGCCGTGCTCGGCCACGAGACCGGCCTCTTCGCGCCCGGCATCAAGGACCGTGCGGTGGCGATGCAGGCCGCCCACCACCTGCTGCTGAGCCATGGCCTGGCGCTGCAGGCGCTGCGGGCGGACGGCTGCCGCAGCGAACTGGGCATCGTGTTGAATCTGGCGCCGGTGCAGCCGGCCACCGATTCGCCTGAAGACCTTGCGCAGGCCCGGCTGGAGGACGGCCGCCTGCTGCGCTGGTACATGGACCCGCTGCTCCGGGGCGCTTACCCGCAGGACGTGCTCGATTTTCTGGGCGCCGACGTCCCGCAAGTCCAGCCGGGCGATCTGCAGGCGATCGCCGCGCCGATGGACTACCTCGGTGTCAACTACTACTCGCGCTCGGTGGCCAGCGCCGCCGGACCCTGGGATGTGCACCGTGGTGGGCGCGAGATCACCGAGATGGGCTGGGAGGTCTACCCCGAGGGGCTGACCGAGTTGCTGCTCCGCTTGCACCGTGACTACGCGCTGCCGCCGGTCTACATCACCGAGAACGGCGGCGCCTTCCCCGACAAGTTGGCCAACGGGCAGGTGCACGACGCCGATCGCACGCGCTACCTCGCCCAGCACATCGCCGCCGTCGCAGACGCGATGCGCCAGGGCGTGCCGATGAAGGGCTACATGGTCTGGAGCCTGCTCGACAACTTCGAGTGGGCTTCGGGCTATGCCAAGCGCTTCGGCATCGTCCATGTCGACTATGAAACCCAGCACCGCACCCTCAAGGACAGCGCCCTGTGGTATCGCGCCTTCCTGCAGGGACAGCGCGCGGCGCGCGGGGTGCAGAAGCGCCTGGAAGCGGCGCTGCCGGAGCTCTGAGATGGGACAGGTGCTGCTGCGGGGCATCCGCAAGAGCTACGGCGCGACCGACGTCATCCGTGGGATCGACCTCGAGGTCCGTGACGGCGAGTTCATCGTCTTCGTGGGCCCCTCGGGTTGCGGCAAGTCGACCACCTTGAGGATGATCGCTGGGTTGGAATCCATCTCCGGCGGTGAGTTGCTGATCGATGGCCTGCGCGCCAACGATCTGCGCCCGGCCGACCGGGGTGCGGCCATGGTGTTCCAGAGCTATGCGCTCTATCCGCACATGACCGTGGCCGAGAACATGGGCTTCGCGCTGAAGATGGCCGGCGTGCCCCGGACGCAGCGCGACGAGCAGGTCGCCCGCACCGCCGAGATCCTGCGCATCACCGAGCTGCTGGCTCGATTCCCCAAGGAGCTGTCAGGCGGGCAGCGGCAGCGGGTCGCGATCGGGCGCGCCATCGTGCGCAAGCCCAAGGTCTTCCTCTTCGACGAGCCGCTGTCCAACCTGGACGCCGCGTTACGGGTCAACATGCGCATCGAGCTGTCGCGCCTGCACAAGGAACTGGGCACGACGATGATCTATGTCACCCATGACCAGGTCGAGGCCATGACGATGGGTGACCGCATCGCCGTCTTCAACCAAGGCCGTGTCGAGCAGCTCGGTGCCCCCATGGACCTCTACCACCGGCCCGCCAACGAGTTCGTCGCCACCTTTCTGGGGGCGCCGCGCATCAACCTGGTGGATCGGCCGGCCCTGGTTGGGGCACAGCCCGCCCACCAAGCGCTGTGGGCCGCACTGGGGGGCCCGGCTCAAGCCAGCGCCCAGCGGGCTGGCCTGCGGCCCGAGCACCTGCAGGTGCTGCCGGCGGGGCAGGGCGTCCCGGCGCGGGTCGTGCTCGCCGAGCACCTGGGCGATGCCTCCATCCTGCACCTGCGCGTGGAGGGCTTGGCCGATCTGCTGCATGCCAAGGTCTCTGCCACCGGCAGCCGCCACGCTGCGGAGGAGGCGGTCGGTCTGGCGGTGCCGGATGCCCGTTGGGCGCTGGCCTTCGACGCCGAAGGGCGCCTGCTGGAGGGAGCCAGGGCGTAACGCCCCGCCGCATCCCCCGCCTCGGTCCGCCCAGCGCGCCGACCCCAAACCCGGGTAGGCTCCCGCCATGTTCTCGCACCTCGAACGCCCGGCCTTGCCGCGGCCGGGCTGGCGGCAGGTCCTGGCCGATTTCGGACCGGGCTATGCGGCCAACGGTCTCATCGGATTCCTGTTCTCGGCCACCGCACCGGTGGCGATCATCCTGTCGGTGGGGGCGCGCGGGGGCTTGAGCGAGGCCGAGCTCGCCTCCTGGATCTTCGGCGTCTTCGTTGTCAACGGCCTCCTCAGCATCCTGATGTCGGGCCTCTACCGCCAGCCGCTGGCCTTCTTCTGGACCATCCCGGGCACGGTGCTGGTCGGGCCGGCGCTCTCGCACCTTCGCTTCGCCGAGGTCATCGGCGCCTTCTACGCCACGGGGGCGCTGGTCCTGCTGCTCGGGTCCACCGGCTGGGTCAAGCGGGCGATGCGCTCGGTGCCCATGCCCATCGTGATGGGCATGGTGGCGGGCGTGTTCCTGCGCTTCGGGCTGGACCTGGTCCGCGCCTTGCACGCCGACATCGCGATCGCCGGCCCGATGGTCGCGGCCTTCCTGGTGCTGATGGCGCTGCCGGCCTGGGGGCGGCGCCTGCCGCCCATCATCGGCGCGCTGCTGGTGGGCGGTGTGGCCACGGCGGCGCTCGGCCGCTTCGACCCCGCCACGCTCGGGGCGCTGGAATTGGCGCAGCCGGTCGTGCAGATGCCGCAGTGGTCTTGGGCGGCGATGGTCGAGTTGGTGGTGCCGTTGGCCATCACGGTGCTGGTGGTGCAGAACGGCCAGGGTGTGGCCGTGCTGAAGGCGGCCGGCCATGAGCCGCCGGTGGACGCTATCACCGTGGCCTGCGGCGTGGGCGCGCTCGCCGGCGCGCTGGTCGGCAGCGTCAGCAGCTGCCTGGCCGGGCCGACCAATGCCATCATCTCGTCCTCCGGTCAGCGCCACCGCCAGTACACCGCGGGCATCTTCACCGGTCTGCTGGCCATCGCCTTCGGGCTGCTGTCGCCGGCCTTCACCCGGCTGATGCTGCACGCGCCCCAGGCCTTCATCATGGTGCTGGCGGGCTTGGCCATGCTGCGGGTGCTGCAGGCGGCCTTTGCGGCCTCGTTCAAGGACCGCTTCACGCTCGGTGCCCTGGTCGCCCTGCTGGTCACGGTGGCCGACCTGGGCCTCTTCGGCATCGGCGCGGCGTTCTGGGGGCTGGTGGCGGGCTTCGCGGTGTCGTGGTTGTTGGAGCGCGGCGATTTCCGGGTTGGCTGACACGCCCGTGATGCCGGCTTGTTCTGCTGGAGGCAGCGCTTAGGATCGCCGCTCGCCACTCCATTTTTTGCCGCCGATCTCCACCCATCACCACCCATCGCCACCGATCCCCTGCCCATGAGCCAGCTCTTCTCCCCCTTCGACCTGGGCGATCTGCGCCTGAAGAACCGCATCGTGATCGCGCCGATGTGCCAGTACTCGGCCGAGGACGGCAATGCCACCGACTGGCACCTGATGCACCTGGGCTCGCTCGCGATGTCGGGCGCCGGCCTGTTGACCCTGGAGGCGACCGCGGTCGAGCCCGAGGGGCGCATCACCGCGGCGGACCTGGGGCTGTGGAACGATGCCAACGAGGCCGCGCTGCACCGCGTGCTGGCTGCTGTTCGACACCACTCGGCCATGCCCTTGGCCATCCAGCTCGCCCATGCGGGCCGCAAGGCCTCCAGCCAGGTGCCCTGGGAGGGTGGTCAGTTGGTGACGCCCGCGCAGGGCGGCTGGACCCCGGTGGCGCCTTCGGCCATTCCCCACCTGCCCGCCGAGCTGCCGCCCCGCGCGCTGGACGGGGCCGGGCTCGAGCGCATCAAGGCCGCCTTCGTGGCCGCGGCGCAGCGCTCGCAGCGCCTGGGCATCGAGGCGATCGAGCTGCACGCCGCCCACGGCTACCTGCTGCACGAATTCCTGTCGCCGCTGGCCAACGCCCGCACCGACGCCTATGGCGGGTCATTGGAAAACCGGATGCGCTACCCGCTGGAGATCTTCGAGGCGGTGCGGGCCGCGGTGCCCGCCTCGATGCCGGTCGGTGTGCGGATCTCGGCCACCGACTGGGTCGAGGGTGGCTGGGACCTGCTTCAGAGCCTGGCCCTGGGCCGGGCGTTGCGCGAGCGCGGCTGCAGCTTCCTCCATGTGTCCAGCGGCGGCGTCTCGCCGCAGCAGCAGATCCCGCTGGGCCCGAACTACCAGGTCCCGCTGGCCGAGGCGATCCGCCGCGAGATCGGCCTGCCGACCACCGCCGTGGGCCTGATCACCGAGCCGGCGCAGGCCGAGGCGATCGTTGCCAGCGGCCAGGCCGACCTCGTGGCCCTGGCCCGCGGCATCCTCTACAACCCCCGCTGGCCCTGGCATGCCGCCGCTGCGCTCGGCGCTCAGGTCGAGGCGCCGCCGCAGTACTGGCGCTCGCAACCGCGCGGCCTCTCCCAGCTGTTCGGGGAGATGCGCCTGGGCCAGCGCTGAAGGCGGGCGCTGGCCCGGCCTGACGATGCCGCCCCCACACTGGGCGAGGGGCTGCGGGTTCACCTGGCAGCGTTGTCCCCCAGCGCCTCATCGGGGCCGCAGCTTGCTCCCTCGGTCTGCGTTGCGGCCGGTGGCGGGGTCCTTGGTTCTGTCGGCTCGGTCGGCGCGATCTGCCACCAGCTCGGCAGCAGCCGCGCCACCTCGGGCTGGCGGTAGCGGTCGTCCATGAGCCAGAGCCAGCCGCGGTCTTCGGGCGTGCGCAGCACCCGGCCGGCGGCCTGCACCACCTTCTGCAGGGCCGGCACCAGGTCGGCATAGCCCTGCTCAGCGCCGAAGATCGCGTCGATGCGCGCCCGGAACTGCGACTGCACCGGCGAGACGGGCGGCAGCCCCAGCGTGGCGATGAAGGCGCCGATCAGGCGCGATCCGGGCAGGTCCACCCCTTCGGCAAAAACCCCGCCCAGCACCGCGAAGCCGATGCCACGCCCCCCCGGCACGAAGCGGTCCAGGAAGTCCTGGCGCGCCCGCGTCTCCATCAGCCGGTCCTGGCGCCACTGGGCGATGTCCGGCCGGCCTGCGGCCAGGCGCGCGGCCGCCTGCTGGAGGTAGTCGTGGCTGCTGAAGAAGGCCAGGTAGTTGCCCGAATGGGCATCGAACTGATCGGCGATGACATCCACCAAGGCCTGGAGCGACCGGTCCCGATGCGCGTAGCGGGTGGAGATCCGGTCGGCGACCCGCACCTGCAGATGCTCCGCTGGGAAGGCCGGTGGCACGTCCAGCCAGGCGGTGTTCGCGGGCAGGCCGAGCAGGGCGGTCGGGTAGTCCGGCGGCCCGAGCGTCGCCGAGAACAGCACCACGCCCTGCAGCGCCGCGAAGCGGGGCCGCAGGAAGGGTGCGGGCAGCACATTGCGCAGGCTGAGGGTGGCGTCTTCAGAGCCGCCGTTGGCCCCGGATGTGACTCCTGGGGCCCAGCGGCTGCCACGCACGGACTTGCTCGGCGCAGGGGGGGCGTTGCCGCGCTGGATGTCGAACAGCGAATGCTCGCCCAGCGACTCGGCCAGCCTCGCGAAATGCTGCAGCCCGAAGTGGAAATTCAGCAGCGGCCCGACCGCCGTCGGCAGCCGCTGGAAATGCTCGCCCAGCGCCGCACTGGCCGCGAGCAAGGCTGTCGCCAGGCGGTCCGGCACCGTGTCCAGCACGGCGTAGGCACTGTCCTGCGCCTCGGCCAGGGCGCTGGCGGCGGCGCCCAGCCGCTCCAGGACCGGCCGCAGCGCGGCGGGCGCCGCCGCTGCGGCCGCGGCGATCTGGCCGAGTTGGAGCTCGGCGCTGTACATCTGCCGCGCGCGGTCGACCAGGTTGTGGGCCTCGTCCACCAGCATCCCCAACCGCCAGCCCTGGGATTGCGACAGCCCCCAGAGCGCGCCGTTGGGATCGAAGGCGTGGTTCACGTCCCCCACCAGCACGTCGGCCCAGCGCAGCAGCTCCTGGCCGAGGTAATAGGGGCAGATCCCGTGGCGCAGCGCGACGCGGCGCTGGGTCTCGGCGCCCAGGAAGCCCGCCGCCACGGCCTCTTCCCGTGCCGCGGGCAGGCGGTCGTAGAAGCCCCGTGCCAGCGGGCAGGCGTCGCCGTGGCAGGCCTTGTCGGGGTGCTCGCAGGCCTGGTCCTTGGCCACCATGGTGAGCACCCTCAGGGCCTGGCCGGCAGTGCCTGCGCGCAGGCCCTCCAGCGCTTCCAGTGCGGTCAGGCGCCCGGTGCCCTTGCAGGTCAGGTAGGCGATCTTGTCCAGGCGCTGGCCCGGCATGGCCCGCAGCATGGGGAAGAGCGTGCCCACCGTCTTGCCGATGCCGGTGGGCGCCTGGGCCAGCAGGCAGCGCCCGGCCGTGGCGGCCCGGTACACCGCCTCGGCCAGGATCCGCTGGCCAGCGCGGAAGGCGCCTGGCGGAAACGCCAGCGCCGCCAGCCCCGCATCGCGGGCGCAGCGGTGCCGCGATTCCTGCTCGGCCCAGCCCTCGAAGCGCTCACAACGCTCGGCCAGCGCGGCCTCCAGATCGGCCGCGCTGAAGAGCTCGCGCAGCTCGACCTCGGTCTGGGAGGCGATGTCGAAGTAGACCAGGGCCAGCGTCAGCTCCTGCAGCCCGC
>CAISYQ010000138.1 GCA_903889735.1 uncultured Methylibium sp. | reverse complement strand
GGCGCAGCACCTCCTGGACAGCGGCGTGGCGCAGCACCTCCTGGACAGCGGCGTGGCGCAGCACCTCTTGGACAGCGGCATGGCGCAGCCTCTCAAGGACGGCGACCCGACCCAGCCCGACCAGGTCGACAGCCCGCCGCCGAACGATCGCGGCCTGAGCCTGCGCACCGTCCATCTGGCCGCCGGTGCGGCACCGGGCGCGCGCTCGGCCGGTTTCGACGAGACCTGGCCCACGCCCGCCACCCCGCCGGTCGACCACTGCGCCGGGCTGGCCGGCCAGTTGGGCAAGGCCCGCTGAGCGGGGATGCCGGCACCACCCAAGGCGGCTGAGCGCCCTGGCGGCGGAGACCCCCGCAGTCCACGCCCCGAGCAAACCCCTCGGCCCCTTTAAGGCGTCGGCAGGCCATGTCTGCAAGAAGGGCCCCTCGGGCGGGAGCGAGATGCCCGCAGGGCGCGACAATCACTCCATGCTCGCCTACCGACACGCCTTCCATGCGGGCAACCACGCCGACGTCCTCAAGCACACCGTGCTCACCCAGGTGCTGCGCCACATGGCGCAGAAGGACAAGCCCTACACGCTGATCGACACCCATGCGGGGGCGGGCGGCTATTCGCTGGCCAGCCCGGAGGCGCAGAAGAAGGGCGAGTTCGAGCACGGCATCCTGCGGCTGTGGGACCGCACCGACCTGCCGCCCGCCGTGGCCGATTACATGGACCTGGTGCGCGCCTTCAACCCCGAGGGCGGCCTGGGCCGCTACCCGGGCTCGCCCGAGTTCGCCCGCCAGCTGCTGCGCCCGCAGGATGCGCTGCGGCTCTTCGAGCTGCACCCGGCCGATGTGCAGTCGCTCGCCGCCCACCATGCCGACCGGCCGCGCACCGAGGTGCACCGCGAGGACGGTTTCAGCGGCCTGCGCGCCCAGCTGCCGCCACCAAGCCGGCGCGGTGTGGTGCTGATCGATCCGGCCTACGAGCTCAAGGCCGATTACGGGCTGGTGGTCGCGACCGTGCGGGAGGCACTGCAGCGTTTCGCCGAATGCGTGATCCTGGTCTGGTACCCGCAGGTCACCCGGCTCGAGGCGGCCCAGCTGCCCAAACGCCTCAAGGGCCTGGCCCAGGGGCCGACGGTCAAGGGTTGGCTGCACGCACGGCTCACCGTCCAGCCGCTCGACAACCAGGGCTTCGGCCTGGCCGGCAGCGGCATGTTCGTCATCAACCCGCCGTGGACGCTGCATGCGGCGATGAAGGCCAGCCTCCCCTACCTCGCCAAGACGCTGGCGCAGGTGCCAGACGCGGGCTTCGTGCTGGAGCAGCACGCGCCCTGAGGTGCCAGCTCAAGCTGCGGACCGGTTCTGACCCGGTCTGAGAGAGCCTTCTAGGCTCGCTCGTCCTGCTTCTTCGCGCCAAACGGATAGGCCCCGCCAGGTGTTCCCTTGGGCGGGATCTTGAGAGACAGGACCATCGTCACGGCCAGCGTGACCGCGGTGAAGCCGAGCGAGAGCACCACAGGAATCTTGTAGACGTCGATCAGCAGCATCTTTGCGCCGATGAACACCAGGACGATCGCCAGACCGTAGCTGAGCAGGTGAAAGCGCTCGTGCATGTTGGCCAGCAGGAAGTACATCGCGCGCAGGCCGAGGATGGCGAACACGTTGGAGGTGAGCACGATGAAGGGGTCGGTCGTGATCGCGAAGATGGCCGGGATCGAGTCGACCGCGAACACGATGTCGACGATGCCGATGAGCAGGATCACCACCAGAAGCGGCGTGGCCATCTTGACGCCGCCAACTGCGGTGAAGAACTTCTCGCCGTCGTAGTTCGGCGCGATCTTGAAGCGCCCACGGATCCACTTCAATGCGGGGTTGTTATCCAGGTCGGGCTCCTGGCCGGCGGCCCACCACATCTTGACGCCGGTGAACAGCAGGAAGGCGCCGAACACGTAGAGCATCCAGTGGAACTGCGTGATCAGCCAGGCGCCCACCAGGATCATTGCCGCACGCAGCACGAGCGCGCCCAGGATGCCGATCATCAGGACGCGCTTCTGGAACTCGGCTGGCACCGCGAAGTACGTGAACAACATCAGGAACACGAAGATGTTGTCGACCGCCAGGGCCTTCTCGATCAGGTAACCGGTCAGGAACTCCAGCGACTTGGCATTGGCCAGCGAGCGTGCGGCCTCATCGGTGCCAGCACCACCGAGGTGCCACCACAGCCATCCCATGAAGGCGAAAGACACGCCGACCCAGACGAGCGACCAGACGGCAGCCTCGCGGGTGCTGACACGGTGCGCGCCCTGCTTGCTCATCGCAAAAAAGTCGACCAACAGCGCAACGAGCACGAAGGCCGCGAACAAGGACCACATGAGTGGAGAACCGATGGACTGCATGACCGCCTTTGAGGTGATTTGTAGAGCGCCGATCAGCTTGCGGACGAGGGTCGGGGCCGAAAGGCGTCAATGCCGGAGGATAGGGGTCTTTTTATTCCTAAAAAAGCATTCAATAATTGACAGATGATCCTTAAAAATATGATGACTCTTCCGTCCTCATTGCCCTCCTCCTCCTCGCCGTCCTTCAGCTACCGCCATCTCTACTATTTCTGGGTCGTGGCCAAGGAGGGCGGCGTCGCGCGCGCGGCGACCCGGCTGGGCATGGCCGTGCAGACCGTGAGCGCGCAGGTGAAGGAGCTCGAGCGCACGCTCGGGTTCGCGCTGCTCAAGCCCGCGGGACGGGGCTTGGCGCTGACCGAGGCGGGAACGGCCGCGCTGCGCCAAGCCGAGCAGATCTTCCAGCTTGGCGGGCAGCTGCCGGACCTGGTGCGGGACGCCGCCAGCGCACCGACGATCCGGCTGGCCGTGGGCCTCTCGGATGGCCTGCCCAAGCTGGTGGTCCGGCGGCTGATGCAGCCGGTGATGCTGGAGCCCGAGCTGCGGCTGCTCTGCCTCGAAGACCAGTTCGACGACCTGCTGGGGGAGCTGGCCCTGCACCGGCTCGATGTCGTGCTGGCCGACCGACCCGCCCCACCCCAGCCGAATCTCAGGCTCTACAGCCACGCGCTGGGCACGTCGGGGCTGTCCTGGTACGCGCCGCCTGCGCTCCATGCGGCCGCCAGCGCCGACTTCCCGGCCTCGCTCGAGGCGGTGCCCGTGCTGCTGCCGACGCGGCACGCCGCGGTACGCGCCCGGCTGGACGCCTGGTTCGAGCGCCACGGCCTGCGGCCCCGGGTGGTCGGCGAATTCGAGGACAGTGCCCTGCTCAAGACCTTCGGTGCCAGCGGCATGGGGGTGTTCCCGGCCGCGGACTGGGTCCATGAGGACCTGACGGACCGCTACCGCGTGCACCGGCTTGGGCCCTGCGCGGGGGTCGAGGAGCATTTCTTCGCCATCGGCACCGAGAAGAAGATCGTGCACCCATTGGTCCAGCGGCTGCTGCCCGCCGCGGCGGCCGTGCCGGTGCGCGACACGGCCCACCCCCCCCGGAATCCGCCTTGAATCCCTCGCCCCACAACGCCAAGCCAAGCCCTGGGGCGGTGCCTGAAGCGGCATTGGCCCCGCCGAACCAGTTCGCCCTGCTCGGTCAGCGCCGCTTCGCACCCTTCTTCTGGACCCAGTTCCTCGGCGCGGGCAACGACAACCTCTTCAAGTTCGCCTTCACCGTGATGGTGACCTACCAGCTTCAGCTGGCCTGGCTGCCGCCGGCGATGGCCGGGCTCGTGATCGGGGCGCTCTTCATCCTGCCCTTCCTGCTGTTCTCGGCCACCAGCGGGCAGTTGGCCGACAAGTGGGAAAAGTCGCGGCTGATGCGCCTGGTGAAGACGCTGGAGATCGCCATCATGGCGCTGGCCGCCTGGGGCTTCTGGGTGGCCAGCGTGCCGGTGCTGCTGGTCTGCGTGGCGCTGATGGGCCTGCACTCCACGCTGTTCGGCCCGGTCAAGTTCGCCTACCTGCCCCAGCACCTGGACGAGCGCGAGCTCACCGGCGGCAACGGCATGGTCGAGATGGGCACCTTCGTCGCCATCCTCCTCGGCAACCTGGCCGGGGGCCTGCTGGTGGCCCTGCCCGGCATCGGCCGCGAGGCGGTGGCGCTGGCCTGCGTGGCGGTGGCACTGCTCGGGCGGTTGAGCGCGCAGTTCGTGCCCGCCTCGCCCGCCACCGATCCCGCGCTCGTCATCCGCTGGAACCCCTTCACCGAGACCTGGCGCAACCTGCAGCTCGCGCGCCAGAGCCCAGTGGTGTTCCGCTCGCTGCTGGGCATCTCCTGGATGTGGTTCTTCGGCGCGGTCTTCCTGAGCCAGTTCCCGCCCTTCGCCAAGGAGGTGCTCGGCGGCGATGAGCAGGTGGCCTCGCTGCTGCTGCTGGTGTTCTCGGTCGGTATTGCCGCCGGCTCGCTGATGTGCGAGAGCCTGAGCCGCCGCCATGTGGAGATCGGCCTGGTGCCCTTCGGCGCCATCGGCATGAGCGTCTTCGCGGTGGACCTGTGGCTGGCGACCTCGGCGCTGGCGCCGCTGTCGATGGCGTCGACCGGCGCCGCGACCGCCCTGCCCTTGCTGGGCGTGGGCGACTTCCTGCGCGATGCCCGCCACTGGCGGGTGCTGGCCGACCTGGCCCTGCTGGCCTTCTTCGCGGGCCTCTACAGCGTGCCGATGTACGCGCTGATCCAGCTGCGCTCGCAGCCCACGCACCGGGCCCGGATCATCGCCGCCAACAACATCCTCAACGCGCTCTTCATGATCGTGAGCGCGCTGCTGGCCGGTGCGCTGCTCGCGGCCGGCCTCACGATCCCACAGGTGTTCCTGGTCACTGGCGTGCTCAATGCGCTGGTCGCCGTCTACATCTTCCTGCTGGTGCCCGAGTACCTGCTGCGCTTCGCCTCGTTCATCGTCACGCGGCTGGTCTACCGCTTTCGGGTGACCGGCGCCGAACACATCCCGGCCCAGGGCGCCGCCTTGCTCGTGTGCAATCACGTCAGCTTCGTCGATGCCATGCTGCTGATGGCGGCCAGCCCGCGCCCCATCCGCTTCCTCATGGACCACCGGCTCTTCGACGCCCCCTTGCTGGGCCGCCTGTTCCGGCTAGCCAAGGCCATCCCGATCGCCCCGCGCGCCGAAGATGCCGGCACCTACGAGCGCGCCTTTGCCGGGGCGCGCCGCGTGCTCGACGAGGGCGAGCTGCTGTGCGTCTTCCCCGAGGGCGGCATCACCCGCGACGGCACGCTGCAGGCCTTCAAGGCCGGCCTGATGAAGGTCCTGGAGACGCATCCGGTGCCGGTGGTGCCGCTGGCGCTGCACGGCCTCTGGGGTTCCTTCTTCTCGCGCAAGGGCGGGGCGGCAATGACGCGGCCCTTCTGCCGTGGCGCCTGGAGCCGCGTGGGCCTGAGCGCCGCCCCGGCGCTGGCCGCCGCCACGGTCACACCCGAGCGCCTGCGCGAGCGCGTGGCCGCGCTGCTGGCGGCCGGTCGTCCGTGACGCCGCCCGCGCCACCGAGGGCCTGGCGCGGGCTCGCGGCCCTCGGCCCGCGGCCGGACGCGGGGGAGCTCGCGCTCTCGGTCGCGGCGGGCACAGGCCTGGCCTGGCTCTGGGTCCGGCTCGACGAGCCCTGGATGCGCCTGGGCGTGCCCCACCCTTCGCTTGACCTCATCGGCCCGGGCGGCGAGGTGCTGTGGGTGCTGATCGCGCTGCGCTGGCTGGCCGGGGCACTGCTGCTGCCGGTGCTGGAGGAGCTGTTCTGGCGCGGCTTCGTGATGCGCAGGCTCGCGGGGCCCGCGAGGCGGGCGGGCGGCCCAGGGCCGGTCGATCCGCGCCAGGTGGGTCCGCTGGCGGTGCTGGCATCGACCCTGGGCTTTGCCTTGACCCACACCGAGTGGCTGGCGACCGCGCTGACCGGCCTGGTCTGCGCGGCGCTTTACCGGCGCACCGGCAAGCTCGGCTGCGCCATCGTCGCCCATGCGGTGACCCAGGGCCTGGTCGGCGGCTGGATCGCGGTGTACGGGCATTGGGCCTATTGGTGATCGAGGGTGATCGGACCGGTGGTGCTTGTCAGCGGTGCGGTGGCCCCATAAAATAACAATCGTTATAACGTATCGGCAATGTCCTTCACCCGCAGCCTTGCGCCCCGCGCATTCCTTGAAAGCCCGCCATGACCACCTTGAAGCTCACCCAGATCGGCAACTCCGTCGGCGTGATCCTGCCCAAGGACGTGTTGGCGCGCCTCAAGCTCGAGAAGGGCGACCTGCTGCATGTGACCGACATGCCGGGCGGGATCAGCCTGACGCCCTACGACCCAGGCTTCGAGGAACAACTCGAGATCGGCCGGGAGTTCATGCGCGAGTACCGCGACACCTTCCGGGCTCTCGCAAAATGAACGCCTGGCGCTGGGTCGATAAGCGCCTGCTGCTGATCCTGCACGACGAGAGCCTCGCCGAGCATGGTGGCGCGCCTGGCCTGCGCGACGAGGGGCTGCTCGACTCCGCGCTCGCCCGCCCCCTGAACCTGCAGGCCTACGGTTCGCCGGACTGGGCCGATCTTGCGGCAGCCTATGCAGGCGGGCTGGCGCAGAACCACCCCTTCGTCGATGGCAACAAACGGGCTGCGTTCCTGGCTGTCGGCTTGTTCCTGGCGCTCAACGGCCGCCGGCTGACAGCGCCCCAGGCCGATGCCACATTGGTCATGCTGGCGCTGGCGGCAGGGGACTTGGACGAGTCACGATTCAGCGACTGGCTGCGCCGCAACACGGCCTTGCGCTGAGGGCGTCGGGGAGCCGCCCCGGCCCTGACCCCCGCTCATGCCGCTGTGCGCCCGTGATCGGGCCGCTGGATCCCGCCGACCTCCGCCCCGCCCTCACACCCCCCGAGCCCGGTCCGCCTTGAACCGCGCCCGGAAGGCCTCGAACCCGCCCACATCCAGCGCCTCCCGAACCTCGCGCATGAGGTTCAGGTAGTAATGGAGGTTGTGGACGCTGGCCAGCATCGGGCCCAGCATCTCGCCGCAGCGGTCCAGGTGGTGCAGGTAGGCGCGGCTCACGCTGCCGTGCGGCGCTGGGCCAGCGCAGGCCGGGCAGCGGCAGGTCTCGTCGATGGGGCGCTCATCGGTCTTGTAGCGGGCATTGCGCAGCCGCAGGTCGCCGTAGCGGGTGAAGAGGTGGCCGTTGCGGGCGTTGCGGGTGGGCATCACGCAGTCGAACATGTCCACGCCGCAGGCCACGCCCTCCACCAGGTCCTCCGGCGTGCCCACACCCATGAGGTAGCGCGGTTTGTGGGCTGGCAGACGGTGCGGCGTGTGCGCCATGATGCGCAGCATCTCCTCCTTGGGCTCGCCCACGCTCACCCCACCCACGGCGTAGCCGGGCAGGTCCAGCGCCACCAGGGCCTCCAGCGATTCCTGACGCAGCGACTCGAACATCCCGCCCTGGACGATGCCGAACAGGGCGTTCGGGTTCTCGAGCCGCGCAAATTCTTCCTGGCAGCGCCGCGCCCAGCGCCCGCTGAGTTCCATGGAGCTGCGGGCCTCGGCCTCGGTGGTCAGGTGGCCGGCGGTCTCGTACGGCGTGCACTCGTCGAACTGCATGACGACATCCGAGTTCAATACCGTCTGGATCTGCACGCTGAGCTCAGGGGTCAGCAGCAGCTTGTCGCCATTGACCGGCGAGGCGAACTTCACCCCCTCCTCGCTGATCTTGCGGCCCCGGCCGTCGGCCCCGCCGAGCGACCAGACCTGGAAGCCGCCACTGTCGGTCAGGATGGGCCGCTGCCAGGCCTCGAAGCGGTGCAGACCGCCGAACTGCCCCAGCACGTCCAGCCCCGGACGCAGCCACAGGTGGAAGGTGTTGCCCAGGATGATCTGCGCGCCCATGTCCTCCAGCGAGCGCGCCGCCACCCCCTTGACCGTGCCATAGGTGCCCACCGGCATGAAGACCGGCGTCTCGACCGTGCCGTGGTTGAGGGTCAAGCGGCCGCGGCGGGCCCGCGCTTCGGTGGCGAGCAGTTGGAATTCGAGCATGCGCCGATTGTCTCAGCGCACCCCGCTGTCCTTTGCACGGCGGCTCTCTGCTGCTCAGCCATGTATCCGCAGGCTCCCGCCTCCACCCCAGACCGACACCCCGCGAAGCAGGGCGCCGATCAGCTCCGGTGAGGCCTACTTCTTGGCATCCAGGCTCAAGATCCACTGCACCAGCAGCTTGGCATCGGGTTCGTTGATCGCCTTCGCGTTGACCGGCATCGGGGGGCTGACCTCCTTGCCCTTCCAGTGGCGGTCAAAGGGCGTGGTCCCCGAGCGCACCAAGCTGGTGAGCTTCTTCTCGGCACCGGCCTGGCCGGCGTACTTGGCCGAAACGGAGCGCCACGCCGGGCCGAGGGCCGGGCGCCCGTCGGGGCCCTTGGCGCCGGGCTCGATCTGGTGGCAGCTGCTGCAGCCGCTGGTGTCGGCGAGCTCCAACATCGACGCAGAATCGAAATCGGCGGCCTGGGCCGGCCCCGCAAGCACGGCCCCCGCCCAGGCGCCCGCGCCCAGAAGCCGCCAGAGCGAGATCCGTTGGAGCGAGCGGGCAGAGGATGGGGCCATGACATGTTCTCCTTGTTGCAGATGTGACTGCAATCTAGGCTGCGTCGCCCAGCGGCGCTTGAGCGACCTCAAGGCGGATCGAAATGCAAGCCGCTGGCCCGTCGGTGAAGCTCAGCGGGAGCACATCCGGGCGGGCTCGCGGACGGATCCCACCGGCGGTGACCGCTCCAGCAGCATCGCGTCGCCGTAGCTGAAGAAACGGTAGCGCTCGTGGATGGCGTGGGCGTAGAGCGCGTGCATGCGGGCATGGCCGGCGAAGGCGCTGACCAGCATCAGCAGGGTGCTCTTGGGCAGGTGGAAGTTGGTGACCAGCAGGTCGACCACGCGGAAGTCGAAGCCGGGCGTGATGAAGATGTCGGTCTCGCGGGCGCCGGCCGTGGGCGCGCTCCCATCGCCCGGGAGGGCGGATGCGCCCGCCGCCGCACCGCCGTACTCCGGCCGCGCGGCCGACTCCAGCGCCCGCAGTGTGGTGGTGCCCACCGCCACCACCCGCCCGCCCGCAGCGCGGGTGCGGGCGATGGCATCGACCGTGGCCTGGGGCACCTCGAAGCATTCGCTGTGCATGCGGTGCGCGGTCAGATCGTTCACGCGCACCGGCTGGAAGGTGCCGGCCCCCACATGCAGCGTGACGCTGGCCGAATTGATCCCGCGGGCGGCCAGGGCGGCGAGCAGCTCATGGTCGAAATGCAGCGCGGCCGTGGGCGCGGCCACCGCGCCCGGCGCACGGGCGAACACGGTCTGGTAGCGGCGTTCGTTGTCGGCGTCCTCGCCGGCCGCGATGTAGGGGGGCAGCGGCACATGGCCATGGGCCTCGAGAAGCGCCAGCGGGTCGCCCGCAAAGCGCAGGTGGAAGAGCCCGCCATCGGGCCCGCAGCGGCCCAGCACCTCGGCCTCGAAGGCCGGTCCGCCCTGGCGGCCCTCGAGCCGCAGCAGGCTGCCCGGGCGCGGTGACTTGCTGGCCCGCAGGTGAGCCCAGACCTCGTTCGTGCCGGGCAACAGTCGCTCGACCAGCAGCTCGACGCGGCCGCCAGCGGTGCCCGGGCGCAGACCTGAAGTCGCGGCCGCTCCAAGAGGCACGATCAGATCGACGCCAGGCCCAGTGCGGCTGCCGGGGCCCAGGGCCGGACCAGCACCGCCTGGGCCCCGGCGCGGTGCCACATCGGCGCCGGGTGATCCGCCCGGCGTCCACTTGCAGCCAAAAAGACGCGCCCGGATCACCCGCGTGTCGTTGAACACCAGCAGGTCACCGGGCTGCAGCAGCGCCGGCAGCTCGCGGAAAACGCGGTCCACGGGGGTGTTGCCTCGGCCGTCGAGCAGCCGCGAGCCGCTGCGCTCGGCCGCCGGCTGCTGGGCGATCAACTCCGGCGGGAGCGTGAAGTCGAAGTCTTCGAGCGTGTAGTGGCAGCGGGACGGACTGGACGAATGGGGCATGGCGTGCAGGCTGGACCGACCTGGCGGGGGAGGCGGGGGAGGCGGGGCGGATCGGTGAACGGCCCGGGGGCGTGGACCCGGGCAGAATTGTTCCATGCCCGAGGCCCCCGCCCAGCCCGCTGCGCCCGCCTCCCCGCCGGCGGCGGGCGGCAACGCCGCGCCGCGAAAGGAGAAGTCCGGCCCCCAGCGCGCCCTCGAGAAGCTGGGCCTGCGGCGCGACATCGACCTGGCGCTGCACCTGCCATTGCGCTATGAGGACGAGACCCGCATCACCCCGCTGGCCGAGGCGCGCGAGGGCGAAACGGTGCAGGTCGAGGGGCGCGTGGCCGAATGCCGCGTCGAGCTGCGCCCGCGCCGCCAGCTGCTGGTGCGGCTGCTGGACGAGGCCAGCGGCGACCGCGAGGGGCTGCTGCTGCGCTTCCTGCATTTCTACCCCTCGCACCAGAAGGCGCTGGCGGTGGGCACGCGGCTGCGTGTGCGCGGCGAGCTGCGCGGCGGCTTCCTGGGCCGAGAGATGGTGCACCCGGTGTTCCGCCCGGTGACCGACGACATGCCGCTGCCGACCGTGCTGACCCCCATCTACCCGGCCAGCGCCCAGCTGCCGCAGGCCTACCTGCGCAAGGTGGTGGCCTCGGCCCTCGGGCGCGCCCCGCTGGGTGAGCTGCTGCCGCCGGCCACGCTGCCCGCCGGCCTGCCGCCGCTGCGCGAGGCGCTGGCCTTCCTGCACCAGCCGCCGCCGCGCGCGGCGCTCGCCACGCTGGAAGACCGCAGCCACCCCGCCTGGCAGCGGCTGAAGTTCGACGAGCTGCTCGCCCAGCAGCTCTCGCAGATGCAGGCCCAGCAGGAGCGCGCCGCCCTCCGGGGGCCCGTGCTGCAGACCCGCCCGGGCGGACTCCAGGAGCGCCTGCTGGCCGCGCTGCCCTTCGGGCTCACCGCGGCGCAGCACCGGGTGAGCGAGGAGATCGCGCGCGATCTGGCCCGGCGGGCCGGTGGCGGCGACAAGGCAGGCCAGGCCGTGCCCATGCACCGCCTGCTGCAGGGCGATGTGGGCTCGGGCAAGACGGTGGTCGCGGCGCTGGCGGCAACCATCGCGATCGATGCCGGCTGGCAATGCGCGCTGATGGCGCGGACCGAGATCCTGGCAGAGCAGCATTTCCGCAAGCTGGTG
>CAISYQ010000137.1 GCA_903889735.1 uncultured Methylibium sp. | reverse complement strand
GGCGGTGATGGACAACGTCGTGCCCTACATCCACGACCGCAAGCAGTTCGGCCAGAGCATCGGCGAGTTCCAGCTCATCCAGGGCAAGGTGGCCGACATGTACACCGTGCTGCAGGCCGCACGTGCCTTCTGCTACACGGTGGGCAAGAACCTCGACGCGCTCGGCCCGCAGCATGTGCGCCAGGTGCGCAAGGACTGCGCCAGCGTCATCCTCTGGTGCGCCGAGAAGGCCACCTGGATGGCCGGCGAGGGTGTCCAGATCTTCGGCGGCAACGGCTACATCAACGACTACCCGCTCGGGCGGCTGTGGCGCGATGCCAAGCTCTACGAGATCGGTGCCGGCACGAGCGAGATCCGGCGCATGCTCATCGGGCGGGAGCTGTTTGCGGAGACGATGTAGGGAAACGTCCGCCTGCCCCTGATGGCGGGCTTGCGGCTTCGTAAACTGAGGTGAACAAGGAGGCCGCCAGCGATGAGCACGGATCTGCAGGAACTGTTCGACAACAACCGGCGTTGGGCCGCGACCACCGAGCTGCGCCAGCCGGGTTTCTTCACCGGGCTGCTGTCCCAGCAGACGCCGAGGTACATGTGGATCGGCTGCGCTGACAGCCGCGTGCCAGCCAACGAGCTGGTCGGCCTGGCGCCGGGCGAGATGTTCGTGCACCGCAATGTCGCCAACCTGGTGGTCCACTCCGACCTCAACTGCCTGTCGGTGATCCAGTACGCCACCGACGTGCTGGGGGTGCAGCACATCATCGTGGTCGGCCATTCGGGTTGCGGGGGCGTCGCCGCGGTCGTCCATGACCGGCGCGCCGGCATCGTCGACAACTGGCTGCGCCACGTGCAGGACGTGCGCAACTGGTACCGGGGCTGGCTCGACAGCCTGCCGCCCGCGCAGCGGGTCGATGCGCTGTGCGAGCTCAACGTGGTCGAGCAGGCCACCAACGTCTGCCGCACGACCGTGGTCCAGGACGCCTGGGCGCGTGGTCAGGGGCTGGTGGTGCACGGCTGGTTCTACGGCCTGCGCGACGGCGTTCTGCAGGACCTCAAGGTGACGGTCGATGCCAATGACCAGATCACCGCCGCCCATGCCGCCGCCATCGCGGCGGTGAAGGAGCGCTACCCGGCCGCAGGAGACCTCTGATGGTCACCAGCTTCTCGGCGCAGGCGCTCAACGAGCCGCGCGCCTTCGACATCGCCCAGGCGCTGCTCGAGGGCTTCAACCGGCACTACCTCTTGTTCCGCGAAACCAGCCGCGCGGCCAAGCAGCGTTTCGAGGCGGCCGACTGGGCCGGGCAGCAGCGCGCGCAGCGCGAGCGGATCGAGTTCTACGACAAGCGCGTCGAGGAAGCCGGCGAGCGGCTGGAGCGGGAGTTCCGCGCCTCGGAGCTCTCGCGCGAGGCATGGCAGCAGGTGAAGCTGCATTACATCGGCCTGCTCATCGACCACCACCAGCCCGAGCTGGCCGAGACCTTCTTCAACTCGGTGACCACCAAGATCCTGCACCGCAGCTACTTCCGCAACGAGTTCATCTTCGTGCGCCCGGCGGTCAGCACCGAGTACATCGAGAACGACGAGCCGGCCGCCACCCCCACCTACCGCGCCTATTACCCCAGCCGCACTGCCACCCCCGAGGGCCTGCGCGAGACCCTGCTGCGCATCGTCGACAACTTCCAGCTCCAGCGCGGGTTCGAGGACCTGGGGCGCGATGCCGAGTACGTGCTGCAGGCCTTCCGCACCGAGTTCGGCGACACCAAGTTCAGCACCAATTTCCAGATCCAGGTGCTGTCCAGCCTGTTCTTCCGCAACAAGGGCGCCTACATCGTCGGCAAGGTCATCAACGGCTTTCGCGAGACCGGCTTTGCGCTGCCCATCCTGCACAACCCGCAGGGTCAGCTGGTGATCGACACCGCGCTCTTCGGCGAGGACGACCTGCTGCTGCTCTTCAGCTTTGCGCGGGCCTACTTCATGGTCGACATGGAGATCCCCTCGGCCTTCGTGCAGTTCTTGCGCAGCCTCATGCCGCGCAAGCCGCGTTGGGAGCTCTACAACGCGCTGGGCCTGCAGAAGCAGGGCAAGAACCAGTTCTACCGGGATTTCCTCTACCACCTGCGGCATTCCAGCGACAAGTTCCGCATTGCGCCGGGCATCAAGGGCATGGTGATGCTGGTGTTCGACCTGCCGAGCTTCCCCTTCGTGTTCAAGCTCATCAAGGACTTCTACCCGCCGCAGAAGGACACCACGCGGGAGCTGATCAAGAGCAAGTACCTGCTGGTGAAGACGCACGACCGGGTCGGCCGCATGGCCGATTCGCTCGAGTACAGCAACGTGGCCTTTCCGCGCCAGCGCTTCGAGCAAGCGCTGATCGACGAGCTGCGCCACTTCTGCCCCAGCCTGCTGGTGGAGGAGGGCGACAGCCTTGTCATCAAGCATGTCTACATCGAGCGGCGGATG
Source organism: uncultured Methylibium sp. (assembly GCA_903889735.1). Classification (GTDB taxonomy): domain Bacteria; phylum Pseudomonadota; class Gammaproteobacteria; order Burkholderiales; family Burkholderiaceae_C; genus Methylibium. Next base: position 2,594 of record CAISYQ010000137.1, on the reverse strand, counting down.
ATCCCGCTCAACATCTACCTTCAGGAGGCCACGCCGGAGCAGATGCGCCACGCGGTCATCGAGTACGGCAACGCCATCAAGGACCTGGTCTCGGCCAATATCTTCCCTGGCGACATGCTGTGGAAGAACTTCGGCGTCACCCGTCACGGCAAGGTGGTGTTCTACGACTACGACGAGATCGAGTACATGACCGACTGCAACTTCCGCAAGGTGCCCGAGCCGCGCAACGAGGAAGAGGAGATGTCGGGCGAGATCTGGTACACGGTCGGCCCCAAGGATGTGTTCCCCGAGACCTTCGGCCCCTTCCTGCTCGGCAACCGCGAGGTGCGCCAGATCTTCATGGAGCACCATGCCGAGCTGCTCGATGCGCAGTACTGGCAGGCCCGCAAGGACCGCATCCTGGCGGGCTATGTGCATGATGTCTTCCCTTATGACCCGCACAAGCGCTTCCGCCGACGGGCCGGGCTCGGCCTGGGGAGCCTGGACGCCGAGGGGGCTTCGTTGCAGGGGGTGGTCACCGCGGCCCAACTCGGGCACAACCCGATCTGAGGTTGCCGGCGGGCGCGTTCGCGCCTGCCCGATTCTCTCGATCGTGCCCCTCGCCCGAGCCCCTCACCTGTCTTGAAAGGAATCCACCATGACCGCCGCCTCCGATCCCATCGTCATCGTCTCGGCCGCCCGCACGCCCATCGGCGGGCTGCTGGGTGACTTTTCCTCGCTCCAGGCTTGGGAGCTGGGGGCGGTTGCCATCCGGTCCGCGGTCGAGCGCGCCCGCGTGCCGGGCGACGCCGTCGACGAGGTGCTGATGGGCAACTGCCTGATGGCCGGGCAGGGACAGGCCCCGGCACGCCAGGCCATGCGCCGGGCCGGCCTGCCCGACTCGGCCGGTGCGGTGACCCTGAGCAAGATGTGCGGCTCCGGCATGCGCACCATGATGTTCGCCCACGACATGCTCGCCTCGGGCAGCGCCTCGGTCATGGTGGCCGGCGGCATGGAGAGCATGACCAACGCGCCCCACCTGATGTTCGCCCGCAAGGGCGTGCGCTACGGCGCCGCGCAGATGTTCGACCACATGGCGCTGGACGGCCTGGAGGACGCCTACGAGCGCGGCAAGGCCATGGGGGTTTTCGCCGAGGCCTGCGTGGCCCGCTATGCCTTCACCCGTGAGGCGCAGGACCAGTTCGCCATCGCCTCCACCGCCCGCGCCAAGGCCGCCAACGAGGACGGCAGCTTCGACTGGGAGATCGCTCCGGTGACCCTGCCGGGCAAGACCGGCGACATCCTCGTGAAGCAGGACGAGCAGCCCTTCAAGGCGCGGCTCGACAAGATCCCCTTGCTCAAGCCCGCCTTCAAGAAGGACGGCACCATCACCGCCGCCAACTCCTCGAGCATCTCCGACGGCGCCGCGGCCCTGGTGCTGATGCGTGAGAGCACGGCCCGGGCGCAGGGCGCCACGCCGATCGCGCGCATCGTCGGCCATGCGGTCCACGCCCAGGCGCCCGAGTGGTTCGCCACCGCGCCGGCCGGGGCCATCGCCAAGCTGCTGAAGAAGGCTGGCTGGGTCGCCGGGCAGGTCGATCTGTGGGAGGTCAACGAGGCCTTTGCGGCGGTCACGATGGCGGCGATGGCCGAGTACGACCTGCCGCACGAGATCGTCAATGTCCACGGCGGCGCCTGCGCGCTGGGCCACCCCATCGGCGCCAGTGGTGCGCGCATCGTCGTCACCCTGCTGGGCGCCCTGCGCAAGCAAGGCAAGAAGCGCGGCGTGGCGGCCCTGTGCATCGGCGGCGGCGAGGCCACGGCGCTGGCGCTGGAGATGCTTTGAGTCCTTCGAGTCCTTCCGGTGCTGGGCTCCACGCCGCCCGCCCTGGCGGGGATCGACCGGTCCCGGGGCGGCCTGGGCATGCCCCGGGAACCCTGGCCGGACCCCGGTTTCATTTCGAAAGACCGACCCCATGCTGCTGAGCGACCACCACCTTGCCGTCCAGGAGGCCGTGCGGGCCTATGTGCAGGCCGAGATCGCCCCCCAGGCTGCGGCCTGGGACAAGAGTCACCACTTTCCAGCCGCCGAGCTCCAGGGCTTGGCGGCGCTCGGTTGCTACGGCGTCGTGGTGCCCGAGGCCTGGGGTGGCGCCGGACTCGATTGGCTGAGTCTGGCCCTGATCAACGAGGAGATCGCCGCCGGGGACGGTGCCACCAGCACCATCGTCGGCGTCAACAACTGCCCCGTCTGCTCCATCCTGCTGGCCTGGGGCGACGAAGCCCAGAAGACCCGCTGGCTGCGGCCGCTGGCCAGCGGCAAGATGCTGGGCGCCTTCTGCCTGACTGAGCCGCATGTGGGCTCGGAGGCCTCGGGCCTGCGCACCACTGCGAGCTTCATCCCGGGCGAGGGTGGCGGCCACTACGCGATCAACGGCGCCAAGCAGTTCATCACCAGCGGCAAGAACGGCGATGTGGCCATCGTCATGGCCGTCACCGACAAGGCCGCGGGCAAGAGGGGCATCAGCGCCTTCATCGTGCCGACCGACACGCCCGGCTACACCGTCGCCCGGATCGAGGACAAGCTCGGCCAGCATGCCAGCGACACGGCGCAG
>CAISYQ010000136.1 GCA_903889735.1 uncultured Methylibium sp. | reverse complement strand
GAGATCCGCGAGCCCATCGTCACCGTGCACCTGTACATGCCGCAGGACTACGTCGGCCCGGTGATGACGCTGGCCAACCAGAAGCGCGGTGTGCAGCTCAACATGGCCTACCACGGCCGCCAGGTGATGCTCACCTACGAGATGCCGCTGGCCGAGATCGTGCTGGACTTCTTCGACAAGCTGAAGTCGGTGTCGCGCGGCTACGCCTCGATGGACTACGAGTTCAAGGAGTACCGCGCCGCCGACGTCGTCAAGGTCGACATCCTCATCAACGGCGACCGGGTTGACGCGCTGTCCATCATCGTGCACCGCGCCCAGAGCCAGTTCCGCGGCCGCGGGGTCGCGGCCAAGATGCGCGAGCAGATCCCCCGCCAGATGTACGACGTGGCGATCCAGGCCGCCATCGGCGCCAACATCATCGCGCGTGAGAACATCAAGGCGCTGCGCAAGAACGTGCTGGCAAAATGCTACGGGGGCGACATCTCCCGCAAGAAGAAACTGCTCGAGAAGCAGAAGGCCGGCAAGAAGCGGATGAAGCAGATCGGCACCGTCGAGGTGCCCCAGGAGGCCTTCCTGGCCATCCTCCAAGTGGACGACTAGAGCCGACATGAGTGCATTGACCGGGCTGCTGTACGGCGCCCTCGCGTTCTACCTGGGCGGCTGGTACCTGGGCTCCTGGAGCGGCAACTTCTCGCTGCTGCTCTTCATCCTGACCCTGGTGACCTTCGGCTACTGGCTGGCTGAGCGCCTGCATTTCCTGCCGGCGCGCGCGGCGGCCGCTGACGTGCTCGAGGCGCAGGATGCCCGGCGCCGGGCGGAGCTGAAGCGCCAGGGCATCGACCGGGTCGACGGTGATGTGAGCGCCGCGCGCGAGCAGGTCCTCGCCCAGCCCTGGTGGCTGGATTGGACCGCCGGGCTCTTCCCGGTGATCCTGATGGTGTTCCTGCTGCGCTCCTTCCTGTTCGAGCCCTTCAAGATCCCGTCCGGTTCGATGATCCCGACGCTGGCGATCGGCGACCTCATCCTCGTCAACAAATTCCATTACGGCGTGCGCCTGCCGGTGATCAACACCAAGCTCATCGCCAACAAGGATCCGCAGCGCGGCGACGTGATGGTGTTCCGCTACCCGGTGGATCCGTCGGTCGACTACATCAAGCGCGTGGTCGGCCTGCCCGGCGACGAGGTCAGCTACCTCAACAAGCAGCTCGCCCTCAACGGCCAGCCTGTGCCGACCCAGGCGCTGCCCGAGTTCTACGACGAGGACTCGCTGCGCTACTCGCAGCAGGTCAGCGAGCAGCTGGGCCCGGTCGCCCACCGCATCCTGATCGACAAGGACCGCCCCGGCTTCGTGATGCCCATGCCGCAGTTCCAGCAGTTCCGCGACAACTGCCGCTACAGCGCCGAGGGCGTGGTGTGCAAGGTGCCGCCCGGTCATTACTTCATGATGGGTGACAACCGCGACAACTCGCAGGACTCGCGCTTCTGGGGCTTCGTGCCCGAACGCCACATCGTGGGCAAGGCCTTCTTTGTCTGGATGAATTTTGGCAACCTCAAGCGCATCGGCGCTTTTGACTGAATTGGCCCCTGTGGAGACGCACGATGACCCCTCCTGAACGCGCAACGCCGCCGTCTCATCTCCGCGCCCGGCGCCAGCAAGGCTTCACCCTCATGGGCCTCCTGTTCTGGGGCGTCCTGATCGCCGTGGTCGCGGTGATCGGCATGAGGATCTTCCCCTCGGTGAACGAGTACCTGACCATCCAGCGCACGGTGAACAAGCTCGCCGCCTCCGGCGCCACCTCGGTGGCCGAGCTGCGCAATGCCTTTGAGCGGCAGAAGGACGTCGAATACTCGATCAGCTCCATCTCCGGCAAGGACCTCGAGATCACCAAGGAAAACGACCGCATCGTGATCAGCTTCGCCTACGAAAAAGAGGTCGAGTTGATGCCACCGGTCTATCTGTTGATTAAGTACGAGGGGCGGTCGCAATGAGCGGTGCGGCCGGGGCTTTGCAGTCCTTGGCGCACGGCTGCGGCGGTCCATTGATTCAAAGCCCGTGACGCAGCCGCTGGAGGCGCTCCAGGCCCGGCTCGGGCATGCGTTTGCGGACCCGGCGCTGCTCGAGCGCGCCCTCACCCACAAGAGCTTCGGTGCCGGCCACAACGAGCGCCTTGAATTCCTCGGCGATGCGGTGCTGACGGCGGCGGTGTCGGGCCTGCTGTTCGGGCGTTTCGGGCAATCGGACGAAGGCGACCTGACCCGCGTGCGGGCCCACCTCGTGCGCGAGGACACGCTCTACCGCATTGCGCTCACCCTGGCCCTGCCCGGGCTGCTGCGCCTGAGCGAGGGCGAGGCCCGCAGCGGCGGTGCGCAGCGCCCGTCCATCCTGGCCGATGCGCTGGAGGCGCTGATCGGCGCCATCTACCTCGACGGCGGCTACGGCCCGGCGCAGGCCCTGGTCGAGCGCCTGTTCTCGCCGCTGCTGGCCGCCACCGTGGCCGAGGGCTGGGCCAAGGACGCCAAGACCGAGCTCCAGGAGTGGCTGCAGGCGCGGCGCCAGCCGGTGCCGCAGTACCGTGTCGAGGCCACCGAGGGCCGCCCCCATGAGCAGCGTTTCGTCGTCAGCTGCGGCGTGCCGGGGATGAACCTCTCCTCGCGCGGCGAGGGCCGTTCGCGCCGCGCCGCCGAGCAGGAGGCGGCCGCGGCCGCGCTGCAGGCGCTCAAGACCCACCCTGGCGGCACGGTGCCGTCGACCTCTCCCACGCCAGCAGCTCTATGAATGACCCCCTCCTCCCGGTCGACGGTGCTCCAGCCGCTGATGGCGCTGGTGCCCCAGCGGCCCGGCACTGTGGGCTCATCGCCATCGTTGGCCGACCCAACGTCGGCAAGTCGACCCTGCTCAATGCGCTGCTGGGCCAGAAGGTCAGCATCACCTCGCGCAAGGCGCAGACCACGCGCCACCGCATCACCGGCATCCACACCGAGGGCGACACGCAGTTCGTCTTCGTCGACACGCCCGGCTTCCAGACCCGCCACACCGTGCGCGGTGCGGGCGCGCTGAACCGCAACCTCAACAAGACCGTGCAGTCGGTGCTGGGGGATGTGGACGTGGTGATGTTCGTGGTCGAGGCCGGCCGCTTCGGCCTGGACGACGCCAAGGTGCTGTCGCTGGTGCCGCCGGGCAAACCCACGCTGCTGGTGGCCAACAAGCTCGACCTGGTCCACCGCCGCGCCGAGCTGGCGCCCTGGCTCAAGGGCATGCAGGAGCGCCACCCCTTTGCCGAGTTCGTGCCCGTGGCCGCCACCGACGAGGCCGATGCCCGCAGGCTCTTCAAGATCTTGCAGCCCTACCTGCCCGAGCAGCCCTGGTACTACGACGCCGAGGCCCTGACCGATCGCAGCGAGCGCTTCCTCGCCAGCGAGATCATTCGCGAGAAGCTGTTCCGCCTCACCGGCGACGAGCTGCCCTACACCTCCACCGTCGTGATCGAGCAGTTCAAGGAGGAGGGCGCCCTGCGGCGCATTGCCGCCACCATCATCGTCGAGCGCGACGCCCACAAGGGCATGGTGATTGGCGACAAGGGCGACCGGCTCAAGCGCATCGGTACCGAGGCGCGGGTCGAGATGGAGCGCCTGATGGACAGCAAGGTCTTCCTCGAGCTCTGGGTCAAGGTGCGCTCCGGCTGGGCCGACGACGACGCGCGCCTCAAGAGCTACGGCTACGAATGAGCCTGCGGAGCGCGGCCCGCAGGCCGCCTCCCGGAGCGCGACCGGCATGACCGCCGCCTACCTGCTTCACCACTACGACTGGAGCGAGTCCAGCGCCATCCTCGACCTCTTCACCCGCGAGCAGGGGCGTGTGGCCGTGGTCGCACGGGGCGCGCGGCGGCCCTATTCGCAGCTGCGCTCGGTGCTGATGCCCTTCCAGCGGCTCCATGTGAACTACGGCCGCAAGCGCCCCCGGACCAGCGCCGAGGCCGACAGCGCCGAGATCCAGCCCCTCAAGAGCGCCGAATGGGCCGGCGGGCCGGCGCCTGCGGGCGGTGCGGCGCTGATGACTGGCTTCTACCTCAATGAGCTGCTGATGAAGCTCCTGGCCCGCCAGGATCCGCACCCGGCGCTGTTCGATGCCTACGCGCTCACCTTGCCCGCCCTCGGCAGTGGCGAGGATGCCCATGTGGGCGCGGCGCTGCGGGCCTTCGAGCTGCTGCTGCTGCGCGAGATCGGGCTGCTGCCGGCGCTGGACCTCGTCACGCAGACCCAGCAGCCCCTGGACGCCGCCGCAGCCGCAGACCGTCCGCGCCATGCCTTGAGGCCCGAGGCCGGCATCGCCCCGTCCAGACCCGGCGAACCGGGTCTGGACGCCGCGTCCTGGCGAGCTCTCCAGCAGGCCCTGGACGCCCAGGACCTGGCCGCACTGCAGCGCGCTTGCCTGGGGGTGCTGGCCGAATTGCGGCCGATGCTGCGCGGCCTGCTTCACTATCATCTGGGTGTGCCTGTGTTGCGCACCCGGCAGGTGATGATGGACCTGCAGAACCTACAGGGCGTCGAGCCCGGCCGAACTCGATGAAGCGACGCGATGACACGAACGCGATGAATCCTCTTCTGACCACCGGCCTCACCACAGGCACCGACCCGCAGCGCGGCGGCCCGACCTCGCTCTCGGTCAACCTCAACAAGGTGGCGCTGCTGCGCAACCAGCGCACCCTCACCATCCCCAGCGTCGTGCGGGCCGCGCAGACGGTGCTGGAGGCAGGTGCCCAGGGCATCACCGTCCACCCGCGCCCCGACCAGCGCCACATCCGCACCCACGACGTCCACGAACTGGCCGCGATGCTGAAGGCCTGGCCGCAGGTGGAGTACAACCTCGAGGGCAACCCCTTCCACAACCTGATGGACTTGGTGCGCGAGCTGCGCCCCCACCAGGCCACTTTCGTGCCCGACAGCGTCGAGCAAGCCACCTCCGACCACGGCTGGAACCTGCCCGCCGACAGCGCTCGGCTGCTGCCTTTGATCGACGAATGCCGCTCGCTCGGCGTGCGCGTCAGCCTCTTCATGGACCCCACGCCCGAGGCCATGGCCGAGGCCGCGGCCCTGGGCGCCGAGCGGGTGGAGCTCTACACCGAGGCCTACGCCCGCGCCCATGGCACGCCCCAGCAGGACGCCGTGCTGGCCCGCTATGCCGAGGCCGGCATGGCGGCCCGCCGCTGCGGCCTTCAGCTCAACGCGGGCCACGACCTCAACCGCGACAACCTCACCGACTTCCTGCGCGCCGTGCCCGGCGTGCGCGAGGTCTCCATTGGTCACGCGCTGATCGCCGATGCGCTGGAGCTGGGCCTGGCCGAGACCGTGCGCGACTACCTGCGCTGCATCCACCGCGCCGCTGCGCCATGATCTTCGGCATCGGCACCGATCTCTGCGACCTGCGGCGCATCGCCGCCACCTTGGCACGCCGCGGCGACCGCTTCGCGGAGAAGGTGCTGGGTCCGCAGGAGCTCGTTGTCTGGCGGGCTCGCCGCGCGCGGGTCGAGGCCCGGGGGCTGCGCTACCTGGCCACCCGCTTCTCGGCCAAGGAGGCCTTCTCCAAGGCGATCGGTCTGGGCATCCGCTGGCCCATGACCTGGCGCGCCTGCGAGATCCTCAACCTGCCCAGTGGTCAGCCGCAGGTCGTGCTCTCCGGCGAGCTGGCGCCCTGGTTCGCCGAGCGCCGCCTCCAGGCGCATGTGACCGTGACCGACGAGTCCGACTACGTGGCCGCCTTCGTGGTGGTCGAGCGCCAGCCCTGAGGGGCGGGGCGGGGTCGGTCGGCGCAGGCAGTGCAACACCCGCCGGCGGCCACGCCCAGACACCCTTCGCATTTGATTTCGATTCAAGGATGACCCCGTGACCGACCGTCGCTCCACCCGCTCTGCCCGCACCGCCGCCGCACCTGCCGTCCATGCCCCGGTCGTGCTCGACATCGCCGGTCTGTCGCTCGACGCGGCCGACCGCCGTCGCTTGCGCCACCCCTTGGTGGGGGGGCTGATCCTCTTCGGGCGCAACTGGCGCGACCGCGCCCAGCTGACCGCGCTCAATGCCGAGATCAAGGCGGTCCGGCCCGACCTGCTGGTCTGCATCGACCATGAGGGCGGTCGCGTTCAGCGCTGCCGCAGCGACGGCTTCACCCATCTGGCGCCGATGCGCGCGCTGGGCGAGTTGTGGATGAAGGACGCGATGCGCGCCACCGACGCCGCCACCGCCTGTGGCTATGTGCTGGCGGCCGAGCTGCGCGCCTGCGGTGTCGACCTCAGTTTCACGCCGGTGCTCGACCTCGACCATGGCCCGAGCGGCGTGATCGGCGACCGCGCTTTCCACCGCGACCCGCGTGTCGCCGCGCTGCTGGCCAAGAGCCTGATGCACGGGTTGCTGCTGGCCGGCATGGCCGGCTGCGGCAAGCATTTCCCGGGTCACGGCTTCGTCGCCGCCGACTCCCACACCGAGGTGCCGGTGGACCGGCGCTCGCTCAAGGCCATCCTGGAGGACGACGCCCGACCCTACGAGTGGCTGGCCACCAGCCTGGCCAGCGTCATGCCGGCCCATGTGATCTACCCCAAGGTGGACGCGCGCCCGGCCGGTTTTTCCCAGCGCTGGCTCCAGGACATCTTGCGCGGGCGCCTCGGTTTCGGCGGCGCCATCTTCAGCGACGACCTCTCGATGGAAGGTGCGCGCCGCATCGATGGCCGCGACCTCGGTTACGCCGAAGCGGCGGGGCTGGCGCTGGCGGCAGGCTGCGATCTGGTGCTGCTGTGCAACCGCTCGGCGGTGGACGGCGGTCGGGAGCTGGACGAGCTCCTCGACGGGCTGCTCGAAGCGCAGTCCCGCGGCCAATGGCGCGCCGACCCCGACAGTGAAGCCCGCCGCCTGGCCCTGATCCCCCAGACCTTGCCCCTGGCCTGGGACGAATTGATGCACCAGCCCGCTTACCAGCAGGCCCTGGAGCGTCTGCCCTGATCGGTGGTCTGGGCCCATAGCGCCCATGAAAAACGCCGCCGGGCGTGAGCCGCGGCGGCGTGGTGAAGAGGAAGGGGAAGCCCCGGGAGGCGCTCCGCCCTCGTCTTCTCAGGACTCGAACGGCAGCTTGACCTGCGACAGGTTCTTGCGGGTCTCGACCAGCACCAGCGGACCCTCTTCGGGCAGCACCACGGGCTTGACCTCGCGGGGCACGCGGGCAGGCTGGGGGGTTGCGGCCATGGCCTGCTGGACCGCCTGGACCTTCTCGGCGTCCGTGCCCACCCATTCCAGGCCGGCGCCGCTGGCCACGGCCGCCAGGTCAGCGATCGGCAGGGCATAGGCCGTGGGGGCGACCGGCGCCACCGCGGCCCGCACGGGCTCGGCCGCCATACGGACCGGCGGGGCCGGCTCGGCAGCGGGAGGCTCAGGTGCGGCAGGCGCATGGGCCACGGGCGCTGACACAGGGGCTGCAGCGACCGGCGCCTCTTCCTCGGTCAGCAGTCCAGCGGCCACCACCTCGGAGACCGGGGCAGCTTCAGCCGCCTCGGCCACCGCCGCCGGGGTTTCGTCGCCGGTGGCTGAGCTGTCCCACCAAGGCTTGGCAGCCCCTGAGGCAGTGCGTTCTTCACCCTGGGCCGAGACCGGCGCCTGGGCGGGGCCCGGCTCAGATTCTGCGGAATCCGAAGGTCCCGCGGAGGCGGTCAGGCCTTCGGCCCCGCCAACCTCGGTCCCCTCACCGCGCTCGCGGCGGCCACGGCCACCACGGCCTCCCCGGCTGCGACGGCGCACTTCGCCGCCCTCTTCACCTGGGCCACCCTCGCCGGATTCACCCGCCTCGGCTCCTGGGGAAGCTTCAGCCTCGGCGCCGGGGGCCGATCCCTCGGGGGCTGCGCCGGTGTCGGAGGCCTCGCCAGAGGCGGCGCCAGCTTCTTCACGGCCCTCTTCCCGCT
>CAISYQ010000135.1 GCA_903889735.1 uncultured Methylibium sp. | reverse complement strand
CGCTGCTGTTCCGGCGGGCCTGAGTCGCACGGTGCCCGCAGGGCCGGTCAAGGATGCGTGCCGCCCCGGCGGTCAGCCTGGCGGTCGCGACCGCTCCGGCCTGGGTTTGGGCGCTGAGGGGCTTGCTGGCGGCAACTGCCCGGGTGGTGCTGTTCTGGGCCCGGCCCCGCGGCGATGCTGTCGGTGTTGCCGGGTTTGTGTGGGCTGCAGCGTATGCACTTTGGCTGGCCTGGCGCACCCGTCGGCCGCGCCAGTGGCAACTGTCCTGGGACGGCCAGGACTGGTGGCTGGCGCCCGGCGCGGGCGATCCGGCTTCGGCATCGGGGCAGCGTGGTCAGATGGCGGTCGCCTTCGATCTGGGCAGCGCGCTGCTGTTGCGTTTCTCGCCCGGCGAGGCTCCTTCGGGTGGTGGTGTGGCCGGACGGTGGCGGCGTCCGATCTGGCTGCCCTTGCACCGCGACGCCCTGCCGGTGCATTGGCACGCACTGCGGTGCGCGCTCTATTCGCCGCCGCCCCGCATGCGCGACGGGGAGGCTTGATCCCATGACCGCGGACTCCGATGCCGACGCGCTGCTGGTCGACCGCGTCAAGCTGGGCGATCAGCGCGCTTTCGAGATGCTGGTCGTCAAATACCAGCGGCGCATCGAGCGGCTGATCGGTCGCATGGTGCGCGACGTCGACCTGGTCCAGGACATCGCCCAGGAAACCTTCATCCGCGCCTACCGCGCCATCCCGCAGTTCCGCGGCGAGAGCGCTTTCTACACCTGGCTGTACCGGATTGCGGTCAATACCGCGAAGAAGGCGCTGGTCGACATGAAGCGCGACCCGGTCATCACCGAGGCCGCCTTTGCCCACCGCGACGAGGACGGCGAGGAAACTTCCCGCTCCGGTCACGAACCAATCACTTACGAGACGCCGGAAGCGCTGCTGGCGACCAAGGAAATCGGCGAGGCAGTGAACTCTGCGATCGATGCGCTGTCAGACGATCTTCGGCAGGCGATCATGCTGCGAGAGATCGAGGGTTTGAGCTACGAGGAGATCGCCAGTGCGATGGATTGCCCCATCGGCACGGTGCGCTCCCGGATCTTCCGGGCGCGGGAGGCGATCGCCGAGAGACTGCGGCCGCTGCTCGACACGCGAGAGGGCGAGCGGTGGTGACAGGCCGTGAGCCGGGGCTGAGCGCGGAGCTTGGGGAGCGGCGCTTGGAAGGGCGAGTGGAAACCCGCTTGAATGGGCTTGGCGGCGGGGATGCACAGTGAAGACGGATGGAGTGATGCAATGACGATGGCCAGCAAGTCGGTGGTGCTCGAGGATCTGTCCGCGCTGGTGGACGGCGAGGTGGACGCGCAGTCCGCCGCAGCGCTCAGTGAAGCCTGGCGCCAGGACCCCGAGCTGCGCGCCCGTTGGCACGGCTACCAGCTGATCGGCGATGTGCTGCGCTCACCGGAGCTGGCCGGAGCGGGCCGCGATGCGGCCTTCCTTGTCGCCCTGCGGGGTCGGCTCGCTCAGGAGCCCGTGGTGTTGGCGCCCGCCCCTCTTGAAGCGCCTGAGCCGGCTTCTTCGGCCGCATCGCCCCTTGACGGCGGCCAGCCCGGCCTTGCAGGCCAGTTGGGCGTGGGCTCTCAGGCTTCATTCGGCGGTCACCGGCCGGCGCGTCCGCGCGCCGCGCTGCGGCGTTGGGCACCGCCTGCCGCACTGGCGGCGGGCTTCCTGGTGGTGGCGGTCGGCAGCCTGACGCTGCTGAGGCCACCCGCCCCTGCTGGGGCGGTCATGGCCACGTCGGCGCCGGTCTCAGCACCCGCCTTGACGGCAGCGGCTTCGGCGCGGGTCGCCCCGGGCGCTGGGGTGGAGGGGGCTGTGTTGGTGAATGCCTCGCTCGGGCAGACCGCCGCCGACCTGCCCGAGCGGGCCACCGGGGTGATGATCCGCGACGCCCGGCTCGATGGTTATCTGGCCGCCCACAAGCAGTTTGGCGGCAGTTCGGCGCTGGGTCTGCCCTCGGGTTTCCTGCGCAGCGCGACCCACCAAGGCGCTGCAGCGCCGGTTGAGCCGTGACCATGGCGCCTGGGTCGGTTCTCCCTCGACTTGTCCAACTCGGGATGCGGGCGGGTCGGATCGTGCCTGGGTTGCCGCGCGTTTCCAGCGCTGGCCTGCTTGGGGTTCATTGGCTGTGGCGGTCCAGCCCGTCAGGGGCTTGCCAGCGATTTCTCCGGCGATGGAGCCGCGAGACGGCACTCTTGTTGCTGGCTGTGGCCTTGGCGGACGCTGCGGTGGGGGCGGGTGCTGCCCCGGCCGCCACGGACCCGCTGGTTGAGGCGCGGGAGGCGCGCAGCTGGCTCTCGCGCATGCACGATGCGACCGGGCAGCGTAATTTTCTCGGCACCTTCGTGGTCAGCGCGGGCGGTGCGGTCTACAGCTCGCGCATCGCCCACTACTGCGACGGTGCCAACCAGTACGAGCGGATTGAGCCGCTTGACGGCCTCAAGCGCCAGGTCTATCGCCACAACGACCAGGTGGTGAGCGTGTGGCCGCACAGCCGGGTGGCGGTGCGTGAGACGCGCCAGCTGATGGGACAGTTTCCCTCGTTGCTGTCCTCCGGGGTGGGGCGCATCGTCGAGCACTACCAGGTCCGCCCCTTGGGCGAGGCGCGGGTGGCCGGTTACGAGGCGCAGGTGCTGCTGCTCACGCCCCGCGACGGCTACCGCTTTGGCCACCGGCTCTGGGCCGAGAAAGGCTCCGGACTGCTGCTGCGCGCCGAGGTGCTTGATGAGCATGAGGTCGTGTTGGAGGCCTCGGCCTTCTCCGAGCTGCTGATCGGCGTCAAGCCCCAGCCCGAGTTGGTGGCGCGGGCGATGAAGCAGCTCGACGGCTATCGGGTCGAGCGGCCCCTGCTCGAGACCACCGAGCTGGGGGCCGAAGGCTGGAGTTTGCGGGGGGCGCCCGCTGGTTTTGAGTCGGTCAGCAGCGTGCGGCGGGCCGGGGTGTCGGGCGATGGGCCGCAGGCGGTTTCCGCCCAGGGGCCGGTGCTGCAGGCCATCTACTCCGATGGGCTCACCCATGTGTCGGTGTTCATCGAGCCCTTCCAGGCGGCCGTACACCGGCGCGAATCGATGATGTCCATGGGTGCCACACAAACGCTCATGCGTCGCCAGGGCGACTGGTGGATCACCGTGGTCGGTGACGTGCCTGTGGCGACTTTGCGCAGCTTTGCCTTCGGGCTGGAGCGGCAACGCTGATTTTTTTCGCCCGCACGCTTGCGGGCTCCGTGGCTGAAGGTCCGAGGTGAACATGAAAACGAATGCAGAAGCAGGACGCCGGATCGCCGGTGGAGAAGAAGGGCGGGGCGCTGGTGCATCCCAGAGGGTGAGCGCTGCGAGCCCCGGTCTAACATGGATGGCGCGCGTGGCCGCGGCGGCCCTGCCGGTGGCCGCGCTCGCAGCCGTACTGGGTCTGGCGCCCGCGGCGGGCCATGCCCAGGCGGCCACACCCTCGGCCAGTGCCGCGCGCCTGCCCGACTTTGCCGACCTGGCCGAGCAGGTCGGCCCCTCGGTGGTCAACATCCGCACCACCGAGAAAGTGCGCAATGGCGCGCGCGGGGGGCGGCCGGACATGGACGAGGAGATGCAGGATTTCTTCCGGCGCTTCTTCGGCAATCCCCCGCCTGGCATGCAACCCGATCCGCGCCGCGCCCCGCCGCCGCAGGGCAAGGGTCCTGGACAGCAGGCGCCGGAAGAAGAGCAGCAGCGCGGCGTGGGTTCGGGCTTCATCCTGACCGCCGATGGCTATGTGATGACCAACGCGCATGTGGTGGATGGCGCCGACGAGGTCTATGTCACCCTGACCGACAAGCGTGAATTCAAGGCCAAGATCGTCGGCACCGACAAGCGCACCGATGTGGCCGTGGTCAAGATCGAGGCCGCCGGTCTGCCGGCGGTGAAGCTCGGCGATGTGGGCAAGCTGCGGGTGGGCGAGTGGGTGATGGCCATCGGTTCGCCCTTCGGGTTGGAGAACACCGTCACGGCCGGCATCGTGAGCGCGAAGGCGCGCGATACCGGCGAATTCGTCGCCTTCATCCAGACCGACGTTGCCATCAACCCCGGCAACTCGGGCGGGCCGCTGCTCAACCTGCGCGGCGAGGTGGTGGGCATCAACTCGCAGATCCTCAGCCGCTCGGGCGGCTTCATGGGGGTGTCGTTCGCGATCCCCATCGACGAGGCCACCCGCGTGGCCGATCAGCTGCGCGCCACCGGACGCGTGGTGCGCGGCCGCATCGGCGTGCAGATCGGCGAGGTCACCAAGGAGGTGGCGGAGTCGCTGGGTCTGGGCAAGGCCAGTGGCGCACTGGTGCGTGCGGTGGAGGAGGGCGGCCCGGCCGCTGCCGCGGGCGTGGAGCCGGGCGACATCATCACCCGTTTCGACAGCAAGCCGGTCGAGCGCTCCAGCGATCTGCCGCGGCTCGTGGGCGGCACCAAGCCGGGCAGCAAGTCGACGCTGCAGGTGTTCCGGCGCGGCGCAATCCGCGACTTGACCGTGACCGTGGCCGAGATCGAGCCTGAGCGCAAGACCCGCGCCGCCGCCCCCGAGACCCGGCCGGTGCCGGCAGCGAGCGCGGCCGCCAGCGCGCTGGGGCTGACGCTGGCGAACCTGAGCGATGAGCAGAAGCGCGAGCTCAAGGTCAAGGGCGGCGTGCGCATCGAGGCCGCCGAGGGCGCGGCCGCCCGCGCCGGCCTGCGTGAGGGCGATGTGTTGCTGGCGGTGGGCAATGTCGAGATCGGCGACATCAAGCAGCTCGAGGCGGTGCTGTCCAAGCTCGACAAGAGCAAGGCCGTCAATGTGCTGTTCCGCCGAGGCGACTGGGCCCAATACGCCTTGATCCGGCCTGTCAAGTGATGCCCTTGCCGGGTCGCCGCCGGTGACCCGGCCCTGCGGGGGGGGTCTTTCCGCTGGGTGAGATGGTCCCGCTTGCCCGCCGGATCTGCTCCCTAAGGATGCGAAGAGCCGAAAAGTGAGCGAGCGCACACACACGGATTGCAAAGGGGATTGGGTCGCCGATCCCATAGAATCAGCGACGGACCAGCCCGGTTAGTACGCGCAGGTCACAGACTCAGGGGCTGGAAAATCCATCCACAAGTCGCCCACAGGGATCTGTGGATAACTTGTGCACCAAATTGGTTGTTGGTGCATGGCAACGGCCAGAAACCCAGCATTGGCGCGGCTTGCGGCGGGGTTGATCTGGCTACAATGAAAGTCCAACGAAGCAGTTGCCAAACGATTTTGTTGGAAGGCGCGTCACCGGTTTGACGTGCCTTTTTTTTGTTTCGGGCCCGATGGACCACATTCGCAATTTCTCGATCATCGCCCACATCGACCACGGCAAGAGCACCTTGGCCGACCGGATCATCCAGCGCTGCGGCGGCCTGAGCGATCGCGAGATGGAGGCACAGGTGCTCGACTCGATGGACATCGAGCGGGAGCGCGGCATCACGATCAAGGCCCAGACGGCGGCGTTGAGCTACGTGGCGCGCGACGGCAGCGTCTACCAGCTCAACCTGATCGACACGCCCGGCCATGTGGACTTCAGCTACGAAGTGAGTCGCTCGCTCTCGGCCTGCGAGGGCGCGCTGTTGGTGGTCGACGCCAGCCAGGGCGTCGAGGCCCAGACGGTGGCCAACTGCTACACGGCCCTGGACCTCGGCGTCGAGGTGGTCCCGGTGCTCAACAAGATGGACCTGCCGCAGGCGGATCCCGAGAACGCCAAGGCCGAGATCGAGGATGTGATCGGCATCGACGCCGAAGATGCCATCCCCTGCTCGGCCAAGACCGGCATGGGCATCGAGGACATCCTCGAGGCGGTGATCGCCCGCATGCCCTCGCCCCGCGGACAGGCCGACGGCCCGCCACGGGCGATGATCATCGACAGCTGGTTCGACAACTATGTCGGCGTGGTCATGCTGGTGCGGGTGGTGGACGGCGTGCTGCGGCGCGGCGACCGCATCCGCATGATGGCCACCGACACCGTCTACCCGCTCGAGCAGCTGGGCGTGTTCACGCCGAAGTCGGTGGCGCGCGAGGCCCTGAAGGCCGGCGAGGTCGGCTTCCTGATCGCGGGCATCAAGGAGCTGCAGGCGGCCAAGGTCGGTGACACCATCACCCTCGAGAAGAAGCTGCCCAACAACGCCGGCCCGGCCACCGAGGCGCTGCCGGGCTTCAAGGAGATCCAGCCGCAGGTCTTCGCGGGCCTGTATCCGACCGAGGCCAGCGAGTACGACTCCCTGCGCGATGCGCTCGAGAAGCTCAAGCTCAACGACAGCTCGTTGCGCTATGAGCCCGAGGTCAGCCAGGCGCTGGGCTTTGGCTTTCGCTGTGGTTTTCTCGGCCTGCTGCACATGGAGATCGTGCAGGAGCGGCTGGAGCGCGAGTTCAACCAGTCGATCATCATGACCGCCCCGAGCGTGCAGTATAAATTTACCCTGAAAAACGGCCAGAACATTATTGTCGATAACCCGCAGTATTATCCCGACCCAACGACAATCGACATTGCTGAAGAGCCGTATGTGAAAATCTCCATTATCATTCCCGAGCGGTACATGGGCGTGGTGATGAAGCTGTGCATGGAGCGCCGGGGCCTGAACT
>CAISYQ010000134.1 GCA_903889735.1 uncultured Methylibium sp. | reverse complement strand
TCGGCGCACAGGATGGGCGCGGGCGGCAGGCCGCGGGCCAGCAGGCGGGCGCGGGCCGCACCGAGCTTGGCGAGGGTCACGCGCTGCACATAGTCGGCCGGCGCCTCGCCCGCCTGCACGGCCTCCAGCGATTCGGCATCCTCGTCGGCGCCCGGCAGCAGCAGCTCGTGGCGCACACCGATCTGCGCCAGCAGCTGGCGGCGGCGGGCACTCTGCGAGGCAAGGTAGAGAAAGTCGGTCACGGGTCGGGGAAGACGCAGGGCGGGTGGGGATCGCGCGGGAGACGGGCGGGAGACGGGCGGGTGACGGGCGGGAGACGGGCGGGTCGCCGCTCACTCGCGGTGATACGGGTGCCCGGCGTTCACCGACCAGGCCCGGTAGAGGGCCTCGGCCAGCAGGACGCGGGCCATCGCATGGGGCAGGGTCAGGTCCGAGAGCCGCAGCGACTCCTCGGCGCCCGCCTTCAGGCTGTCGTCCAGGCCGTCGGGGCCGCCGAGCAGCAGCGCGACATCGCGGCCGTCATGCTGCCAGGCGCGAAGGCGCTCGGCGAGCTGCAGGGTGGTGAGCCGGGTGCCGCGCTCGTCGAGCACGACACGCCGGGCGCCCTTGGGGCAGGCGGCCGCCAAGCGCTGGGCCTCGGCGGCCTTCAGGGCCTCGACCGGCTTGCCCTGGGTGCGGGGCTCGGCCTTCACCGCCTTCAGCACCGCGGGGCAATCGGGCGGGAAGCGCTTGAGGTAGTCCTCGCAGGCCGCCTCGGCCCAGGCCGGCTGGCGCTGGCCGACAGCGACCAGCCAGAGCCTCATGCGCGCCGGCTGGCCTTCTTGGCAGGGACTGGTGCCACACCCGCGGCACGCCGGCTGGGCGCCTTGGAGGCCGCTGTGCCCGACTTGCCGGCGGCGGTCTTGCCCGCCGCTGACTTGCCGACCGAGGAGGGGGTGGCCACCGGCTTGGTAGTCCCCACCTTGCTGGACACCGCCTTGGCAGACACAGGCTTCGCGGCCGGGAGCCGGGGGGCGCCCGACTTCGCAGCGACCGACCGGGGCGCTGCCGTCTTCGCTCCCGTGGTCCGGGCGGCGGTCTTGGCCGCCGTCTTCACGGCCACCGGTTTCCTCACCGGCGGGGTCTTGGAGGCGGGGTTCTTGGACGCGGCCGCCCGGGCCGAGGTACGCGGAGCGGCAGCCGCCGTCCCCGCGCTGCGAGCAGCGGGCCGCGGTGGGGTGAGGGCCGCCGTCTTGGCGGAGGTCGATGGAGCCTTGCGGGCGGCAGGCCCGGCGCCGGTGGTGGTCCTTGAGGTCGCCGCCGCACGGGGCGCCGCAGCGCGGGGTGCAGCCGCCTTGGGGGCTGCGGTGCGGGCGGCCGCCTTCTTCGCGGCGGGCTGGGTGCTGCCCTTGGTGCCTGCCTTGGCGGTCGGTTGGGTCACTGACTGGCCTGCCTTCTGGGTGGACCGCTTGGCAGGTGACTGGGCGCCCGCCTTGGCACCTGGCCGGGTCGCCGGTCGGGCCGCGCGCGGGGCCTCGGCTTCCTTGCTGGCCTTGGCGGTCGAGCGGGGCGAGCGGGTCGGTTTGGCCGGTTCCTCGGCCTTCACCAGGCCACGCGCCGCGGCGCGCTTGATCGTCACCGGCTTCTCGCCCCAGATCTCCTCGAGGTGGTAGTAGCGCCGGATCTCGGGCTGCATGATGTGGGCCACCGCTGCGCCGCAGTCGACGATGATCCACTCGCCGTTGACCTCGCCTTCGGTGCGCAGCACATCGAAGCCGCTCGCCTTGACCGCGTCGCGCACGCTGGAGGCCAGGGCCTTGGTCTGGCGGTTGCTGGTGCCCGAGGCGATGATCACGCGCTCGAACAGCGGCGTGAGGTGCTCGGTGTCGAAGACCGCGATGTCATGGGCCTTGACGTCCTCGAGGCCATCGACGATGGCGCGTTGCAGTTTGCGGATGTCCATTCAACTCCTGGGTGGGGGTGGCGGTTGCCGGTAGAGGCGGTGTGACTCAATATAGCGCGCCACCCCGTCCGGCACCATCCCGGGAACGAGATCGCCGACCGGGTGGCCGGCTGCAAGGTGGGCGCGGATTGCGGTGGAGGAGGCCTCCACCGGCGGCATCTGGAGGGGCAGGACACGGTGCGGGCGGGCGGCCAAAGCCGGCGGCGGCGCCACCGACTGGCCGGCGCGGGCGGCGACGGCGAGGGTCACCGCGTCCAGCAGTGCCTCCCAGTCGCGCCAGCTCGCGAGGCCCGCGTACTGGTCTTGCCCGATCACGAGAAAGAGCTCGGCGCCGGGCCGCTCGGCCCGCAGCTCGCGCACGCTGTCGATGGTGTAGCTCGGGCCGGTGCGCTCGAGCTCGCGGGCATCGAGCAAGAAACGTGGTTCGCCGGCGATGGCCTCGGCCACCAGGGCGCGGCGGTCCCCGGCGCCGGCCAGCTCGCGCGGCTTCTGCCAGGGCTGGCCGGCGGGCAGCCAGCGCAGTTCGTCGAGCGCGAGCTGCTGCAGGGCCGTGCGCGCCAGCGCCAGGTGGCCCTGGTGGGGCGGATCGAAGCTGCCGCCGAAGAGGCCGATCCTCACCGGCCACCCCGGCGAGAGGATCGGGCGACGCCAACCAGGCGGTCGGCGCCGGCGCCCGAGGGAAGAGCCGGGCCGGGGATCAGGCGGGCTGGCGTCACCCGCCCGCCGCCCAGTCGCGCGGCCGCAGGAAGTCGCTGTACAAATTCGCCTCGGGCGTGCCCGGCTCGGGCTGCCAGTCGTAGCGCCAGGTGACCACTGGCGGCATCGACATCAGGATGCTCTCGGTGCGCCCGCCCGACTGCAGGCCGAAGAGGGTGCCGCGGTCCCAGACCAGGTTGAACTCCACATACCGGCCGCGGCGGTAGGACTGGAAGTCGCGCTCGCGCTCGCCATAGGGCAGGTTGCGGCGCCGCTGCACGATCGGCAGGTAGGCGTCGATGAGGGCGTCGCCAACGGCGCGGGTCATCTCGAAGCTGCGATCGAAGCCGAGTTCGGCGAAGTCGTCGAAAAACACCCCGCCCACGCCACGCGGCTCGCCGCGGTGCTTGAGGAAGAAGTACTCGTCGCACCAGGTCTTGAAGCGCGGGTGCAGGTCATCGCCGAAGGGGGCCAGCGCATCGCGGCAGACGCGGTGGAAATGGACCGCGTCTTCCTCGAAACCGTAGTACGGCGTGAGGTCCATGCCGCCGCCGAACCAGCTGACGGTCTCGGTGCCGCCACCGGGCAGGGCCTTGTGGGCGGCGAGCATGCGCACGTTCATGTGCACGGTCGGCACATAGGGGTTGCGCGGATGGAAGACCAGCGAGACGCCCATGGCCTCGAAGGGTGCGCCGGCCAGATCGGGCCGGTGCTGGGTGGCCGAAGGCGGCAGCGCCCGGCCCTGCACATGCGAGAAGTTGCAGCCCCCGCGCTCGAGCACCGCACCCCCTTCGATCAGCTGCGAGCAGCCGTCGCCCTCGAGCTTGCCGCCGGGCTCGCGCACCCAGGCATCGCGGCGAAAAGGCTGGCCGTCCTCGGCCTGGAGGGCTTCGACGATGCGGCCCTGCAGGCCGAGCAGGTAGTCGCGGACGGGGGCGGTTGGGTTCATGGTCATGGTGGAGCCGTTGTGTCGGGGGCTGGCGCGCCGGCAGGCTGCCGATTCAGCGCTTGATCGCGCGGTGGCCGATGTCGTGGCGCCACTGCATGCCGTCGAAGCGGATCGGCGCCAGCATCTCGTAGGCGCGGGTCTGCGCGAGCTTGGCCGATTCACCCAGCGCCGTCACGCACAGCACGCGGCCGCCGCTGGTCACGGTGTCCTTGCTCAGCCGGGCGGTGCCGGCGTGAAAGACCATCGCGTCGTCGGCCTCGCGCGGCAGACCGGTGATGACGTCGGCCTTGCGGGGCTTCTCGGGGTAGCCGTGGGCGGCCATCACCACGCCCAGCGCGAAGCGGCGATCCCACTGCAGCTCCGTCTCACCCAGCGTGCCGTCGGCGGCGTGGGTCAGGACCTCGAGCAGGTCGCTCTTGAGCCGCATCATGATGGGCTGGGTCTCGGGGTCACCGAGGCGGCAATTGAATTCCAGGGTCTTGACGCCTCCCTCGGCGTCGATCATGAGGCCCGCATACAGGAAGCCGGTGTAGGGGATGCCATCGCGCGCCATGCCGTCGAGGGTGGGCTGGATGATCTCGTGCATCACCCGGGCGTGGACGTTGGGCGTGACCACCGGCGCCGGCGAGTAGGCACCCATGCCGCCGGTGTTGGGACCTTCGTCGCCGTCCCGCAGGCGCTTGTGGTCCTGGCTGGTGGCCAGCGGCAGCACGCTCTTGCCGTCGGCCATGACGATGAAGCTGGCTTCCTCGCCGTCGAGGAATTCCTCGATCACGACCCTTGCACCGCCCGCGTTGTGGCTCACACCGAGCTTGTTGTCGCCGCTGTGGCCCTCGAGCATCCAGTCGATGGCCTGGTGCGCCTCGTCCAGGGTGGCGGCCACCACCACGCCCTTGCCGGCCGCCAGGCCATCGGCCTTGACGACGATGGGCGCGCCCATGCGCTCCACATAGTCATGGGCGGCGGTGGCGTCGGAGAAGGTCTCGTAGGCGGCTGTCGGGATGCCGTGGCGGCGCATGAAGTCCTTGGAGAAGGCCTTGGAGCTCTCCAGCTGCGCGGCCGCCCGGCTGGGGCCGAAGACGCGCAGGCCGCGCTCGCGGAACAGGTCCACCACGCCGGCGGCCAGCGGCGCCTCGGGGCCGACCACGGTCAGGCCGATCTTCTCGGACTGGGCAAAGTCGGCCAGCGCGGCGATGTCGGTGATCGGCACGTTCTTCAGGCGCAGGTCCAGCGCGGTGCCGCCGTTGCCCGGCGCCACATAGACCATCTGCACCTTGGGCGAGGCGGCGATCTTCCAGGCCAGCGCATGTTCGCGGCCACCGCCGCCGATGACGAGTACTTTCATGCGGCCCTCACTCGCCGATCTCGGCGTTGTGATGGACGGCCTGGGTGTCGTCCAGATCCTCCAGCACGTCGAGCAGCTTCTGCATCCGCTGGGCGTCATCGCCCTCCAGCGGGATGGTGTTCTCGGCGCGCATCGTCACCTCGGCGATCTCGGGCTGCAGGCCGGCGGCCTCGAGGGCGGCCTTGACGGTCTCGAAGTCGGGCGGCGCGCACAGCACCTCGAT